>NZ_FNGR01000034.1:52865-70846 GCF_900103045.1 Ensifer sp. YR511 | reverse complement strand
CGGCTCGGGTTCTTGATCATCACGGTGTAACGGCTCTTGCGCTCGATCAGCGAGGTTACGTTGGCGTTGCCTAAGTCACGTTGGAAGATCAACAAGTCGCCTTCCCAATGCCCGAACTGCGAACGATCACCAACGAAATCAGGACGTTGCGATATCCTGCAGGCAGCAGGAAAAGTGCCGTCGCGCGGTTTCCTCGAGCCGCGGGGGCGGCGTTTGCGGCGACCTTCCGTCAGATGCTGATAGAGTTCCAGCGCCTGATCTTCCTTGCCGTAGATGAAGCGATAGATCGTCTCGGTGCAGACCCGCACGGCGCTCACGCCATCGGCGAGCAGACGACCGGCGATCTGTTCCGGGGACCAAAGTGCCTTCAGCTGCGCGATCACCAGTTCGCGTAATTGCGGGTGCCGCACAAGCTTCCTCAAACGCTGCCGCCGCTCTTTGCGGATATCGTCAGCAACGGTCGGGAAGTAACCGCTATAGTCGGGCAGCTCGCGATCGTGGAAGGTGTTGCGCCGGATCTCACGATAGATCGTCGATCGATGACGACCAAGTTCGCGCGCCATTTCTTTGATCGGCAGTTTGCGTTCGACGAAATGGAAGAGGCGGCGTCGATCGGCCAGATTCAGCTGCGAATAACGTCGGGACATGCCAAAATCTCCAAGGGGAAGCCATTGAAATCATTGGCATGTCGCACTTGAAAATAGAATGTACCTTCCGTGCCTCCGAAGTCGCATAATGTATCGACTGGCATTTGCCGAAGTCGTCAATGGGCGGCCTCGCAGCAAACTCTTGAGGTTCATTGCTGAGTCAGCCAGCAACCATCTTGGCAAAAACCGCTGGCGCAACCATCGCGTGTTGATTAGCCTGGTCCGTGGAAGTGGCCGACATCAACAGGATCGAGATTGAACGTTAGTATGCCAATTACACCACATTCGCATAAGGTCCCCTTCATTAAGAACGCGAGGGCTCAAGATCTCGCCTACGAGGTAATTCGAAGCGCAAACACCGCTTCATTAGCCACACTCGACATAGCGTCAGGCTATCCGCTGTGTACGCTTGTGAATTTTGCCGCAGATGCTGACGGGAGCCCTATTTTCCATATCAGTAATCTATCGCTTCATACGCGAAACGTGATGCACAACAACCGCGTTTCCCTGCTTGTATCTCCATCGGGTTCTGGCGACTTACCTAGAACGGTTCGTATAACTCTGGTTGGCCGTCTTCACCCTCTTGAAGATCAAGATGGCGCTGCAAAGCGCAGATACCTGACGTACAATCCGAGCGCGGCTTCGTATCCTCATGCGCCAGGTTTCCACCTTCTCAAGATGACGATTGAGGCAACCCACCTCATCGACGGTGCGGGAGGCCCCCCGGAGGTGGTGATAAATCGCCTTATTGACGCAGGTCTTCCTGACGACAACTACGCCCATCAGCTGCGGCTACCGGAGGACTATTGGGCCACACAACAAACAGTTCTCGCGTCGATTCTTGCCAAGAGAAATCTTGCGACCGCCGATGAGATAACTTTGCGCGCGATCTGGGCAGACGGAGTACTTCTCGGATTTGACGGGAAACTGCTTTTCGCTCGTTTCAAAAGCAAAGCAGAAGATGCGGAGGAAGCGCTTGCCGCAGTGCTCAATTTCGCCTGAGCAGCTTGGAGGGTAATGAGCACCGCCGTGACCAGCGGTGCTCATTTCATTGTTATGGAAACTGAATGGCTTTGGGGCCGTGGCCCGGCAACATCGCGTCTGTAACAAATCCATCTGGATGACAAGTGAGGCAGTTCGCACCCGTTCCTGCCATCCACGCCCATGCAACTTCCACGGTTAGATCGGCTTGTTTCACTCTGTCGAAACTAGCTAAGCTGGAGACGTACTGGTTCAATGTCATGGCGTTAACTGAGCAGGAAACGTCAGTGGCGCACCCCGTTTTTTCGGTGGCAGCAGCTGCTTGTTTGGTGACCTGCATACCAACGAGCGCCATCCCCGAGGCCACGGTAACGAGGCACGCAATTTCCTTGAATCTTAGAACCATTTTGCACAGCCTATAATTTTAGAAAAAATACATCACGCCAAAAAGGAGCGTGCAGTATGTTCAATATGCAATCTATGGTAAAAAGTCCATCGCGCGTTTGTCCGTCGCTACTCTGCGCGCGTATAGTCGTTCCACATCTCCTGATATTGGATGGAGTGCTCCACCAGGTCAAAATGCGTACCCTCGCTGACCAACAAGCCGTTCTCGAGCACCAGTATCCGCTCAGCACTTTTGATGGCGTGCAGATGATGCGTAACAAGGATAACCAGCCGATCCTTCGCCCAAGTTGTTAACCCCCGTTCAAGATTCAACGCCGACTCAGCGTCAAGTGACGAAGTCGGCTCGTCGAGAACGGCGACGGAAGGTGAACGCAGGTGCGCTCGGGAAATCGCTAGCCTTTGGCGTTCTCCGCCAGACAAGTTCCTGGCGTCGAGATCCAACGTTGCGTGCAGGCCGCCGGGCAGCTTGGCCAAGATCTTGTCGGCACCTGAGAAGTGCAGCGCCGAGTGGAGTTCTTGCTCTGTTGGGTGTTCGCTAAGACCCGCAATCAGATTTTCTAAGATTGTACCGCTAAACAGCATGCTGTCCTGTTCTACAATCCCGAAGCGGCGTCTCAGCCATTGGTCGTCGTAATGGGTTCTAGGTCGGCCCCCAATCATGACGGTTCCGCACGTTGGGGTCACAAGACCTGTTATAGCCCTGACAAGGGAACTCTTCCCCGCGCCGTTTTTACCGACGATGGCCACAAGCCCGCTAGATGGTAAGCTGGCTGTGATACTGTCCAGAGATTTGCGTTCAGCGCCGGAATATTGAAGCGAAAGGTCATTGAGTGCGATTCCAACATCCGGAAGCGCTTTCATCAGCGGAACCGTTGATTGCTTTTGCTTGCGGTCACCAAAGAACTCATTCAGATCCTGTATGGCCACCTTGGCTTCTTGATACTGTCGGTTCAATGAGGCCGCCGCCGCGAAAGGAACACTTAGGTTGGTTGCCAGTATGCTTAAGGCGAGTAGATCTCCGAGACTGAGAAGCCCTTCCGTGATCCGGTATGCTCCAAATGTAACGATCACGAGAGTGGTTAGCCCGCTAATGAAGGATGTTATCGTCGGGGCGTGCCCACCGTAGTACATAAGCTCTACGGCACTTTCCGAGTTGCCTGCCACGAGCTTCTTCCACTTCCTAAAAGCAGGAACCTGCAGCGTTTGATTTCTGATCGCTACCAGTCCCCGGATTACCTCCATCAAAAAGGCCTGCCGATGTCCTTGCCGCTGGTAGTTTTGGTTGACCGCAGCAACTACCTTTTCCTGCACCGAGAACGTCAGGAAGCTCCCGATAACAGCGATCGATAACGAAAGAAACGCGATGATAGCATCGTAGTATATCATCACTAAGAAGCAGATCGCTGATATCAAAATATTTAACAATAAAGAAGGTGCGGCGCCACCTATGAATGAAGAAATGCTTTTTGATTTTGCGAACAAATTCAATAGCTCTGCTGTTGGCTTTTGTGATGCATGTTCTATTGAGGTGAGTAATTTAACAAATATTGTTGCCTGAAGTCTGTTTTCGATAAAGGCGGAGAGTTGTGCAATATTTTTTGTGTTCGCTAGTGTGACCGCCGGTGCAGCCGCTACTGCAATGAGAGATAAGATGCCAATTGCAACGGTCTCAGTTCCAAACACGCTTTCCGGAGTTTTAGTTATCGAATCAATGATCCTCTGAGTAAAAAGGGGTAAAGCGAGAGGCGCTAAAAGATTGAAGATCATGAATGCGAAGATGACTATCACGAGTCTTAGCCGCATTCGCAGCTGACGGACAACCCAGTCCCAACCGATGTGCGGTTTTTTCATTATGTCCTGCCTGAATAATTTGATCGTCATCTACATCTCGCGTTCAGAGCTTTAGGGCGCCGTAACATTATCATGGAATACGTTAGATCTGCGCTAGCTTGAGCTTAGTGTAGCTCATGAAGAAAATGCTCCCAGCCACTTAAGCCCCGCCACGCCTACCATCAAAAACGTGTAAGCCTCATCACTTTTCTCCTACTGAAATGAGTCTTTCACTTAAGCAATCATCCCATCACCGAATGAAGTCGCGAGTTGCTGCCTCATAATATGATTTGGGATTTTAATCTGCGCGCCTGAGTTGGGCGCAGCCAACCAGCGTGACGCTGTAAGCGCGGAGCCGCTACACGCGCGGTACTGCCATGATTCGCGGCAGAACATGACTAATTAAATCATGTTAATCATGCAACTGAATATGTGCCATATCCGGCATGGACCTCGCCCCGCGCATTGTTCGGCGAATGTGGTTGTGTTCAATTGCTGTGGCCTGCTCCGGTCTGTTCCATTGGGTGCGGCCACGGGCAGTCGAAGATAGTGCGACGATAGAGTGTGAAATCGCGGTTTCGCGCCCGAAAAGGATAGCGTCCGCATAGCTGGCCCGGTGCGTACGTGGGTCAGGACAAGAGCAGTTCAAAATCCTGCGCTAAGACCGAACGGAGCGTGAACCTTCGTCTCGTAGGCGCATGATTGTCTGCCGGGAAGTCGCGAATTTCCTCGCGATGGCCGAAACACTCATCCCCACTTCCAGATCGTCGCGTGCCTCCTGCTTCTGTTTTTCGCTAAGCGTCGAGGGGCGGCCGAGCGCTTTGCCATCTGCCTTTGCACGCTTGAGGCCGGATTGCGTCCTTTCGATCAGCAAATCCCGCTCGAACTGAGCGACGGCGTTGAGCACATTCATGGTCATCGTGCCGGCCGAGCTGGTGAGATCAGCACCACCGAGCGCGAGGCAATAGACACGCACACCCATTTCGGCCAGCGTTTTGACTGTGGTGCTGACATCGATGGCGTCACGGCCGAGACGGTCGAGTTTGGTCACGATGAGGACGTCCCCCGATTCCAGCCGATCCATCAGCTTGGAAAATCCTCGACGCTGCGCAATGGCGGTGCTGCCGGAAACTGTCTCGGTGATGAGACAGCGAGGCTCGACGTGGAAGCCGGCTGCTTCGATTTCCTGAATTTGGTTCTCGGTGGTCTGTCCGGTCGTGGAGACGCGGGCATAAGCGAAAGTGCGCTGGCTGCTGGAGGTCGACCCGGCGATCGCCACCGACTTCATTCAGTTGGTATGCTCGCCGCGAAGAAACACGCGTGAACCACGTCGCCCATCTGTTGGGCTATCTGGAAATTAGAAGCCCAACCGGCATGGACCGTCGCGCTGCGCTGCGGGCAGCCATCGAGACAGCTTCAACGACAGACCAGGGCGCAGCGATCGCAAAAGCGATCATTGCCACCTACCGGGAACGCCGGGCCTGCTGCCAGTGGCAACCATGATCGAACTCATGGGGTTGGCGGCCCGCGCCATTGCCCGGCGCCGTGCCGAGGCAGCTCTGATCTCGGAGCTGGCGCCGGAAAAGCTCGAGGCCCTCGATGCACTGTTGGACGTTGATCCGACGATAGGCCAGACCCGCTTTCACTGGCTGCGTTCTGCTCCAGATGCACCAGGAGCGTCAAACCTGACGGGATTGACGGAGCGCGTAGCATTCCTGCGCGCACTCGAGATCGATCCTCGCTTGCAGGCCCGCATCCCCGCTGGCCGGTGGGGCCAGATGATCCGCGAAGGGGACGCGCCTCCAGCCTGGCTCTCGCTTGTGACTTCAATGCCAGTCGCCGGCGCGCCACAGTCGCAGCGCAGGTCATCAAGCTCGGCCAGAGGCTCACTGACGATGCGGTGACGATGTTCATCAAGCTGATCGGCCGGCTGTTTTCGCAGGCGAACAACCGCAAAAAGCAACGACATTTGAACGCCCGCATAGAAACATCCAAGGCGCTGCGACTGTTCTTTGACACGATTTTGGCCCTGCAGGCCGCCAATGATACCGATGAAGATGCGATTGAGGTGGTAAACCGGAAAGTCGGCTGGTATCGGCTGCTGCAGATCAGACCCGGCCTTGAGGCGATGGTGGAGGAGGGGGGGCGCATCACCCTTAGTGATGGCGGCCGAGCAACATGCAAATGTCCTCAAGTTCGCAGGTGCTTTCCTTCAGGCGTTCACATTCCAGTCACACCGTCGGCACGATCCGCTGCTTCCGGCGATCACGACGCTGAAAATGCTTTATGCGGAAGGTCGGCGCGTTTTGCCGGATCGCGTCCCTGTCGGCCATCTGAGCGCGACTGAACGAAAACTGATCTTAGAGGGCGCAAAGCCGGATCGGCGGCTTTACGAGATTGCCACTCTGGCCCACTTGCGCGACCGGCTGCGCTCCGCGGATATCTGGGTCGACGGCAGCCGGTCATTCCGGCCGATAGACGAACACCTCATGCCCAAGCCCGCGTTCCTCACTATGAAGGAAGAAGGCAAGCTCGGTCTCGGCGTACAGGGTGATGGCGCGGCTTGGCTCTCTGAAGTGCGGCAGACGATGGACTTCAATCTCAAGCGCCTTGCATACCGCGCCCGCAATGCAAAGCTCGATGGCGTCAGGCTGGAGGCTGGAAGTCTGATCGTCACGCCGCGGGCGAGCGACATTCCCGCCGCAGCCGATGAGTTGAACGACGAAGTCAGCGAAATGTATCCTCTGATCGAAGTGCCCGACCTTCTCAGGGAGGTGCATGAGTGGACGGGATTTGCAGATCAGTTCACGCATGTCCGGACAGGCGATACGCCGCAGAACATCTCCGCCATGCTCGCCGGCGTGTTGGCGGATGGCACCAATCTCGGCCCGAAACGCATGGCGGGAGCCTCCAAGGGGATCAGTGCGCATCAGATCGGCTGGATGCGCCCCTTCCATGCCCGAGCCGTAGCGTCCCGACACTGGTTGCCCTGTCGATCCTTGCGATCGGCCTCTATGCCTTTCTCGGGCTCCTCGAGGCCATTCGTTCACGCATTCTCACCCAGATCGGACAGAAGCTCGAGGAGCAGTTGGGTGGACCGACCTTCGATGCGGTCCTGAAGCTGCCGCTCAGAATGTCGAGGAAGGAGGCGATCTCGCAACCGCTACGCGATCTCGATCAAATCCGGCAGTTCATGAGCGGGCAGGGGCCGATCGCGATCTGCGATATGCCCTGGCTGCCGATCTATCTCGCCATTCTCTTCCTGTTTCATGCCTATCTCGGCTTGTTGGCTGTCGCAGGCGCGGTCTTTCTGATCGTGTTGACCGTGGCCAGCGAGCTTGTCTTGCGCGACCCCATGCAACGGCTTGCCCAGCTTTCATCTTCGCGTGCTGAGTTCATCGAAGCTGGTCGCCGCAACGCCGAGGCATTGCAGGCGATGGGTATGAGCGGTGCCTACTCCACACGATGGCATGCGACGAATGGGGACTATGTCGAGGAACAGCGGCGCACCAGCGATGCAACGAGCAGCTTTTCCACCGTTTCGAAGATCTTCCGGCTTGCTCTGCAATCGGCGGTTCTGGCGCTCGGGGCATGGCTGGCAATCTATCAGCTCGCGTCACCAGGCGCGATGATCGCCGCGTCGATCCTGACGTCGCGGGCACTGTCGCCGATAGAGCAGGCAATTGGTCAATGGCGCAACTTCGTCAACGCGCGCCAGGCCCGGCGCCGATTGGAGGACGTGCTCAAGACCTTTGCTGACAAACGCGAGCCGATGCCACTCCCGAAGCCGCAGAATACGATGGACGTCTCCAGCCTGATGATTGCCGCTCCCGGAGCCAACGCAGCGATCGTCCGAGATGTTTCGTTCCGGCTTGAGAGAGGGCAGGGGCTAGGAATTATCGGCCCCAGCGGTTCCGGGAAGTCGACGCTCGCACGCGGGCTGGTCGGAATCTGGCCCGCAATTCGCGGCACAATTCGCTTGGATGGGGCTGAGCTCAGCCAATGGGATCCGGAGGCGCTTGGACCGTCGATTGGATACCTGCCGCAAGGCGTTGAGCTGTTCGATGGCACGATTGCCGAGAACATCAGCCGCTTTGCAGCGAATGCCGATCCGATGTCAATCATCGAGGCGGCAATGCAGGCTGCAGTTCACGAGCTCGCTCTGTCGATGCCGGAAGGCTACTATACGCGCATTGGGGCAGGGGCGCAATTCTGTCGGCCGGCCAGCGGCAACGCATAGGACTTGCCCGGGCTTTGTTCGGCAAACCGTTCCTCATCGTCCTTGATGAACCCAATGCGAGCCTCGACGCAGAAGGCGAGGCGGGTCTGACCAACGCGATCATCGCGGCGAGGCAGTCCGGTTCGATCGTTGTCGTCATTGCCCACCGGCCGAACGCGCTTGCAGCGGTTGACCAAGTCCTGGTGATGGCGGCGGGCGGCACGGTTGCTTTTGGTCCCCGCGAAGAAGTCTTGCGCAAGACGACAGTGCGCGCCGTGCCGGAGAGTGCATGATGAGTGAAACAACGAGCCGCGCCTCAAAAGCAATCACCCGCTACATGTTGTGGGCCGGGTTTTCGATCGGCGTCCTGCTGATCGGCGCAGGCGGATGGGCGGCAACCAGCAAGCTTTCCGGAGCGGTGGTCGGCATGGGCACCGTTGTCGTCGAAGGCGATGTGAAGCGCATCCAGCATCGTGAAGGCGGCATCGTCGGCGACATCCGCGTGCGCGACGGTGCAGAGGTCAAGGCAGGCGACCTCTTGATCCGGCTCGACGATACGGTGACGCGCGCCAACCTTGCGATTGTCACCAAACAGATTGACCAACTGAACGCGCAGTCCATGCGGCTCGTCGCAGAGCGTGACGATGCAAAGGAGATCAGGGTGCCGCCTGAGCTGGAGGCTAGGATCGACCAGGCAGACGTCGCCGACTATGTGCTGTCTGAACGCTCCTTGTTCATCGCCCGCCAGCAGACCATCAACGGTCAGAAAGACCAACTCAAGCAACGCATCGGACAGTTGCAGCAGGAAACCGATGGACTGACGGCGCGGCGCACGGCCAAGGACGAAGAGCTGACGTTCATCGTCCAGGAGCTTGTGGGCATCGCTTCACTTCACGACAAGGGGTTGATGCCGTTCTCGCGACTTGCAGAGCTGCAACGAATGAAGGCGCAGCTGTCAGGCGAACGAGGCCAGCTCACGGCCGAGATTGCCAGAGCAGCCACGCGGACGACAGAGACCGAGCTGCAAATCCTGCAACTCGACCAGGATCGCCGATCGGAGGTTCTGACGGAGCTGCGCGACGTCGACAACAAGCTTGCGGAACTCACCGAACAGCAAGTGACTGCAACCGACCAACTCAAGCGCATAGACCTTCTGTCACCCCAAGACGGCATCGTCCATGAGCTGGCGGTTCATACCGTCGGCGATGTCATCTCGCCCGGAGAGACCCTCATGCAGATCGTCCCCGTTAACGATAGCCTGGTTGTCGAAGCGAAGGTCCAGACAGCCGATATCGACCAGTTGCACATCGGTCAGGATGCGGTATTACGGTTCTCGGCGTTCAATCAGCGCACCACGCCGGAAATTAAGGGCTCGATTACCACCATCGCCGCCAACCTCAGTTCAAACCCCAAACTGGCGAGACCTGGTATACGGCGCACGTTCGGATATCGAAGCCGGAACTTGCACGCCTTGGCACTCTAATCCTTCATGCCGGCATGCCGGTGGAGGCTTTTATCCAGACAGGCGAGCGCACGGCACTGTCGTATCTCGTCAATCCGCTTGCCGATCAAATCGCGAGGGCAATGCGGCAGGAATAGAAGGTGTCTCGTGCTGCGAGCGCGAAGGAGACGACAGTTGCGCTGGTGTTTAGCCCGTGGCGCTTGGTCATTCGGGCAACCCGGCAGCAACCATCAGGCTCACAACCTGTTCGGACGCCTTCAGAAAAATCGCGCTGTTGTTTTTGGTGGGGGGCGGCGCGTTGCGCGCGGTCGAACCGGGCCGCAACTCCAGGGCCACCGCCATCGCCGTCTTGGCGTCGTCGGTTCGGCCCAATTGCTGATAGGCCGCGGCCAACAGCATATGCGTGCGTCCGCTGGCCGGCGTGACGGCGATCGATCGTTGCAACCAGGGCAAGGCTTCTTCCGCGCGCCCCATCAAAAGGTACGTCCAGCCCGCGCCGATTGCCCATGTCCAGCGCGCGACCTGCGGCGTATCGAACCGGTTCGCCTGCTTGAACGAGACGAGCGCGTCGTCGAAGCGGCCCAGGAAAACCTGGGACAGTCCGATGAGGTATAGCGCGATCCCGTTCCATGGATCGTGGGCGAGAGCGCTACCGCATGCCACCAGGCTTTCGACGAACTGGTTGGTCGTCGAAAGAAACCGGCACTGTGTTTCCAGCACCGGGACGTAATCAGGCCGCGCGCGCAACGCGCGCTCCATGATCGCGCCGACACTGTTCTCGACCGACTCGCGCTCGGCGGTGGGGAACCAGGCCATCTGAATCCCGCGCAGTTGAAACGCAGCCAGTGCAACCAGCAGGTCGACGTTGCTTGGGTCGCCGGCGAGCGTTTTCTCCAGGATCGCCTGCGCGGCGCGAAAACGTTCCAGCGTCGTGTGGTTGATCGAGGCGGTCGCCTGTTCGATGGCGATCCTGGTAGTGCCGGTCGGCGAGCCTTCCGTCGCACGCTCTCCTGCTTTCAGCAGCGCGTTGATGCGCAGCGCCAGCGGGTGGCCCATGCCGGCGGTCAGGCGGGTCTGCTGAAGTTGCGCATCGGCGTCTGTCCGATCAATGGACAGTGACGTCGTCCATTTGACCGCGCCGGTTGCCGGTTCGGTCATGCGCGCGCGCAAATTCCACGCGGTTTCGGTCTTTTCCAGTTCACTGCTGACGACGTAATCGGCGCTCCTTGCAGCGTCGGACGGAAGCATCACGCGGATCGTCTCGATTTTCGCCAGCCCATCAGTCAGGTCGCGAGTGACGCCCGCAGCCATCCGGACAGCCAATGGGTCATCGGCGGCGGCTACCATGGGCATCACGGAGATGGTCGCGGGCGAACCCGTAAAGAGGCGGGGAGGCCATATCGTCGCCGCCAGGGTTGTTACGCCGAGGCCCGCTATGGCAACGAGTAAGGCGCGGCGGCGCATGTTCAAATCGTGCCGGCCCGGTGCCGGTTCGTTCTTCGTTTCGGTTCCGATTGCCGGGTGCGCATCTCCAGGGGCGTCCGTATCCGCCCCACCCGACACCGCGGCTGCGAACAGATAGCCCCGGCCGGACATCAGTTTGATGATCTGCCGCTGCTCGTCGCCCAGCGCGGTGCGAAGCTCGCGGATGGACTGGAACAGGCTATCCTCGCCGACATGGATATCCGGCCAGACGTTCTCCATCAGCTCCTGCTTGCTGAGAACCCGCCCCGGATTGGTGGCGAAGACCTTCAACATTTCGAGGCTTCTCAGCCGGATTCTGATGACGGCGCCATCCGGCCCGCGCAGTTCGGCCCGCTGCCGATCCAGTTCAAATCCCAAAAACCGCAACACGCCTCAACCTACGCCCCAAACCGAAAAATTGGCTCCAATTATCATAAAACGCGGCAAGGTGCGGTCCATTCAGAAAATAACGGAAACATTCAGAACATCGCGCCATCCGATTCAGGACGTTTCCGGTGCGCGGTGGCAGGGATGGCCGACAACAACGTGGGCGAAGGGTGAATCGGTATCCGGCGGACGCGCGTTTCTTTGCGGGCTTGGGAACCATGAATACAAGAACACCTTCAGCTTCAATGTCTTCGGCGCGCGGCGTCACTTGCCCGTGTACGGGATCATTGGGCGGCCCGCTGCGGAAAGCCTTGCCGCGGCGCGTGTCAACGCGGCGGCACCTGTTGCGGATCGCATTGCTGGCTTGTACCGCGCTGGTTGCGCCACTGGCGCCGCCGTTCCTAACCGCGCCGGTGCTCGCTCAGACCCTTGGCGGCAATGGCGGAAATGGCGGCGACGCGCCAAACTCTTTTGCCCCAGGTTTAGGTGGGGCAGCAGGACTGGCGGGTGACGGCTCGACGACTGGCACCGGCGGTGGCAGCGGAACAATCGTTGGCAGGACCGGCGGATCGGGCGGCGACGCAGATCTCGGCGGGCAGGGCGGCGGGGGCGACCTCTCTGATCTGACGATCGACGCCGCTGGCGCCGGCGGCGGCGGCGCGGGTGGTGGGGGTAAGGTGATCAATTCGTCGCAAGCGGTCACGTCCGATGTCACTGGCGGTGCCGGAGGCAACGGCGGCAGTGGGCAAGCGAGACAAGACAAATTCGGCTTTTTCGTCGGCGGTGGCGGTGGCGGCGGCGGTGGCGGCAGCGGCATCATGCTTGGTTCGCAGCCGCATCTGGAGGTGACCATAGGGGCCGGTGTAAGCGTCACCGGCGGACAGGGCGGACAAGGTGGCTCGGCGGACGTGCAACCTTTTTTTGAGGGGAGCCTTCCGACCACTGCCAACGGCTATGGTGGCCATGGCGGCCATGGCATTTCCGCTTTCAGCTCCGCTGGCACGACCATCCTGAACCAAGGCACGATCCGCGGCGGCGATGGTGGCGTGGGCGGAGTGATGAATGGGGCTATTTACACCATAGACGGCATTGCGGGTCGCGGCGGGTATGGGGTGGCCGGGGGGAACCTAACCATCGTGAACAGGGGCATCATCGTCGGAGGCACGACGCCCTCGGGTGGGACGAATACCGCGATCTCCATCACCGGCGGCGTGAACAGCATTACCACGCTTGCCGGCGGCACGACCGGCGCGGTGGTGCTCGGCGGCGGTGACACCACGCTCGCGGGCACGCTTACCGACACCCTGTCCATCTATGGCGGCGCCGCGGCGTCCATTGGCGGCGCAACGTCCGACGGGGATGTCACCGGCATCACCAGGCTCACGAACGGCGGCACCCTTTCGATCGGCGCCGGCCGGATCATATCCGCGGGTGCGATCGACAATATCGGAACGATCGCCATCGGCGACGGCGCCGCGCTGCAGGGCACTGGCAACACGCTCAATAATTCCGGGACGATCGACGTCGGCGCCGGCGGAGCCGTGGACGACGCCGGCGACATCAACAACTTTGACGGCGCCATCATCAGTTTCAATGGCCCGACCGGTACCGCCACACTCAGTTCGGGTACCGACAACATCATCAATGACGGCCAGATCCGGGTGCAGGGCGGCGGTGTCGCCGTCTCGGGAAATCTGACGAACCGCAACAGCGGTACGCTGCTGCTGTCCAACGGCAACATGTCCGGGATCGGCACGCTAACCAACGAGAACAACGCCACCATCAATGTTTCATCCGGCTACACGCTCGGGGTCGATACCCTGACCGTCACCGGCGGTAACCTTATCGGCGAGGGAGCGATCGACGCAGCTACGGCCTTCAACCTGTCGTCCGGCACGATCGGGCTGACGCTTTCGGGAGACGGCGCCCTCACCAAGACCGGCACCGGCGCGATCGTGCTCGGCGGCGAGAACACCTATACCGGCGGCACGATGATCTCGGCAGGCACGCTGCAGATCGGTAATGGCGGCACCGGAGGCTCGGTCGTCGGCGACGTGACGAACAATGGCATGCTCGCCTTCAACCGTTCGGATGATGTCACATTCGGCGACACGGTTTCCGGGACGGGTTCACTCAGAAAGCTCGGGTCGGGCACGCTGTCGCTCACCGGAGAGAACACCTATTCCGGTGGCACGGTGATCATGGCCGGCACGCTGCAGATCGGCGCCGGCGGAACGAGCGGATGGATCGCCGGCAATGTCGACAATTACGGCGCTATGGCGTTCAACCGGTCCGACGATGTGACCTTCAGCGGGATCATCTCCGGGATCGGCGCCCTGAGCCACCTCGGCGACGGCACGACCACGCTCACCGGTACGAACTCTTACAATGGCGGGACGACCATCAGCGCCGGTACATTGCGGCTCGGCGCCGGCGGCAGCCTCTGGGACTTCGGCGATCTGACGGTCGAGGGCGGCGCGACCTTCGATCTCGACGGCAACGACCAGGGCGTCGGTGCGCTTTCCGGCAGTGGAACGGTGGCCCTCGGCAGCGCCACGCTGACCGTCGGCAACGGCGATGCCTCGTCGACCTTCCGCGGCGTGATCGGTGGCGCCGGCGGCCTGGCGAAGGCGGACAGCGGCACGATCACGCTCAGCGGAGACAACACCTATTCCGGGGGGACGGCGATCTCAGGCGGCACGCTGCAAATCGGCGAAGGCGGCATCAGCGGCTCGATCGTCGGCGACGTGGCGAGTGACGGCACGCTCGTATTCAACCGCTCGGACGATGTCACCTTCGGCGGAACGATTTCCGGCAACGGCACGGTCTCGCAGATCGGCGCCGGCACGCTGACGCTGACCGGAAACAACTCCTATAGCGGTGGCACGACGATCAATGCCGGTACGCTGGTCGTATCGAGCGACGCCAATCTCGGCAATGCCTCCGGCGGCCTGACCCTTGATGCCGGCACGCTGCGGTTCGGTCGCTCGTTCGACCTCGCGACAACGCGCGCGGTGGCGCTGGCGTCCGATAGCACCATCGATACCAACGGCTTCGATACCATGCTGTCTCAGGTCGTTTCGGGCAGCGGCGGGCTGACCAAGACCGGCGTTGGCTTGTTGACGCTAAGAGGAGCCAACACCTATTCCGGCGGCACGACGATTTCCAGCGGCATGCTGGCTGCGTCGAGCGACGCCAATCTCGGCGATGTCTCCGGTGGCCTTACCCTGAGCAACGGCTATTTCCAGCTTGGGGCCTCTTTTGACCTTGCCGCAACCCGTGCATTTGCGGTGAACGGCTATAGCACCCTGGACACGAACGGGTTCTCGACCACCCTTTCCCAGAGTATTTCAGGCAACGGCGACTTCAACAAGGATGGCGCCGGGACGCTCACCCTTGCAGGCGACAACAGTGGCTTTGGCGGTAGCTTCAGCGCCAATGCCGGCACCGTTTCGGTGACGGGTGCGCTCAACAGCACAATCGGCAGTGTCGGGGGAGACAACGCCGAAGTCGTTGTCAGCGGCAGCGGCGCCACGTGGACTGCAGATACGCAGATCGGCCTCGGCGGCTGGGGAATCGACACGACGCGCCTGACGATCACGGACGGCGGTATCGTCCGCGCACCCGTCGTCTTTGCCGGGCATATCGGCGATGCGTCCGCCATCATCACCGTATCCGGCTCCGGATCGGTGCTTCAGGGGGACAACGAGGTCATTATCGGTTTCAACGGCGAAGGGGATCTTGTCGTTGCCGACGGCGGCAAGGTCATCACCGACAGTCTTACGATCGGCCAGAACGGCGCGCGGGGAACCCTGACGCTCGGCGCGGTTGCCGGAGACCCGGCAATTGCGGCCGGAATGCTCGATACAGATTTCGTCAATACCGGCACGAATGGCCGGATCGTATTCAACCACACGGATCCGAACTATCTGTTCGCAACTGACATCAGTGGCGCGGGTTCGGTCGAGGTCCATTCCGGCACGACCGCGTTCACAGCGATCAATACTTATTCCGGCGGCACGACCATCAGCGGAGGCACGCTGCAACTCGGCGACGGCGGCACCACCGGCTCCATTGAGGGCGACGTGACGAACGACGGCACGCTCGCCTTCAACCGCTCGGACGACATCACTTTCGGCGGCGTGATCTCGGGTGTGGGCGGGGTCACGAAACTGGGCGGCGGCACGCTGACCCTCACCGGTGAGAACACCTATTCCGGAGGTACGACGATCTCCGGGGGCGCGTTGGTCGCCTCGAGCGACGCCAATCTCGGCGCCGCGTCCGGCGGACTGGTGTTCAATGGCGGCACGCTCCGCCTCGGAGCATCTTTCGACATGGCGGACCGGGCGGTCACGATCGCAACGGCCAATATACTCGATACGAACGGGTTTTCGACGCGCTTTTCGCGGGGGATTTCAGGCACGGGGAGCCTGTATAAAACGGGCGCCGGCGCGTTAACGATCGCCGGCGACAGCAGCGGTTTCGACGGCTATCTTGTCGCGCAAGACGGTAGCGTCAACATCACCGGGGTCATCGGTGGAGGTGCAGGCCAGGTGGACGACGGCGCTGAGGTGACGATCAGCGGACCGGATGCGGCCTGGTCGGCGTCGGGCGGGCTCTCTGTCGAGGGCCGCCTGACAGTCGAGAACGGTGCCACCGTCGACACCGCCTCCTTTCTTGTCGGCGGGAATTCCGGAAGCTCGGGCGAAGTCCTCATAACCGGGGTCGGGTCGCGCTGGGTCAACACGACGTATTTTGGCGTCGGCGGCGTCGGTGGCGGAACGGGCACACTTACCATCGCCGATCGTGGCGAGCTGACGAGCGGCGGCGCCGCCATCTACGACGGCGCCATCATCGTCAGGAAAGGGGCGAGCTTTAGCACCAGCCAGGATTTCTATATCGGATTTTACCGCGATGGCGCGCTGACGATCGAAAGCGGAGGGACTGTCAACAACAACGGGCAGGGAGCCTATCTGGGCGCCATGGGCGGCGGCGGGACCGGTACCGTTATCGTGACCGGCACTGGATCGAGCTGGAGCGGCGTCGGCGAGCTCGGGATCGGCAACGACGGCGCGGGCAATCTGCGCATCGAAAACGGCGGGACCGTCAGCAGCGCGATCGCGTTCCTGGGCACCGATACGGGATCCGGCGACGTGATCGTGACCGGCGCGGGATCACACTGGACGAACAGCGGCAGTCTCTACATCGGCCACAATGTGGGCGGCGGCGAGCTCACCATCGCCGACGGCGGGACAGTGACGGCCGATCGCATGCATGTCGGATTCTACGGGAGCGGCACGCTCAACATCGGTGCGGCCGCGGGCGACGCGGCAACCGGCGCCGGCGGACTCGATGCGCCGAGCGTGGAGGTCAGGAACACGAGCAAGATCGTGTTCAACCACACCGGCACGGGCTATGATTTCGGCGCCGCGATCACCGGCACCGGCACGATCAACCAGATCGCCGGTGTTACCAACCTGACGGGCGATACGAGCAGCTTTACCGGCGATACCAACATCACCGGAGGTACTTTGCGTGTGAACAACACGCTCGGCGGCGCGGTGAGCGTGACGGGCGGCACGCTCGGCGGTTCTGGCACGCTTGCGGGCAACGTCTCCGTCACGAACGGTGCGATTGCCGCCGGCAACAGCCCCGGCACGCTGACCATCGGCGGCGACCTCACGCTTGCCTCCGGCTCGTCTCTCAATTTCGAGCTTGGCAACCCTTCGGGCGTGGCAGGCGTGGATAGCGACCTCATCAATGTCGGCGGCAACCTGACACTCGACGGCACGTTGAATGTCACCAATGCGGGCGGCTTCGGAGGTGGGCTTTACCGCCTTGTCAATTACAACGGCAGCTTGACCGATAACGGGCTCGAAATCGGTAGTACGCCGATTGGCTTCGTCAGCTCCGACCTCACCGTGCAGACTGCGACGGCAAATCAGGTCAACTTGCTGGTTGATGCGCCGTTCGCTTCCTTCTGGGATGGTGCGAATAACAGTGCCAACAGCAGCGTAGATGGTGGCTCGGGCACATGGAGCGTAACCGGCAATAACTGGACGTTTGCCGATGGCAGCATCAACGGCATTTTCGATCCATCTGGGCTGCTGATCTTCTCGGGAACGGCAGGCACCGTGACGGTGGATGACGGCACGGGCGCTATTTCCACCTCGGTCGGCATGCAGTTCGCCGCCGACGGCTACACGATCACCGGCAAAGATATCGCGCTCACCGGTGCGACGGCTTTCCGCGTCGGCGACGGCACAAGCGCCGGGGCTGGTTTCACCGCCACCATCGCTTCCAACCTCACAGGCGCTGGTTCGCTCAACAAAACCGACCTCGGCACACTGGTTCTGACCGGCGCCAACAGCTACACCGGCGGCACGACGATCTCAGCAGGAACGCTGATCGGCAATACGGCGAGCCTTCAGGGCGACTTCGTCAACAATGTCGCACTGACTTTTGATCAGACCTCGGCCGGAACCTATGCCGGTATTATCTCGGGTATCGGCTCGCTGACCAAATCCGGCGCGGGTGCGCTGACGCTGACCGGCGCCAACGCCTACACCGGCGGCACGACGATTTC
>NZ_FNGR01000034.1:0-52452 GCF_900103045.1 Ensifer sp. YR511 | reverse complement strand
TCAACAACGCCGCACTGACCTTCGACCAAGGCACGGCTGGCACCTTCGCTGGCGTCATCTCCGGCACCGGCGCGCTGACCAAATCCGGCGCGGGTGCGCTGACGCTGACCGGAAACAGCTCTGCCTATGCGGGGATAACCGATATCGCAGCGGGTCATCTCACCGTGAACGGCTCGCTCGCCGGCGCGGTGAACGTGACGGGTGGCACGCTCGGCGGTTCTGGCACACTTGCGGGCAATGTTTCGGTCACGAACGGTACGATTGCCGCCGGCAACAGTCCCGGCACGCTGACCATCGGCGGCGACCTCACACTTGCCTCCGGCTCGTCTCTCAATTTCGAGCTTGGCAGCCCTTTGGGCGTGGCAGGCGTGGATAGCGATCTCATCAATGTCGGCGGCAATCTCACGTTCGACGGCACGCTCAATGTCAGCGATGCGGACGGCTTCGGGGCTGGACTTTATCGCCTTGTCAATTATGGCGGCAGCTTGACCGATAACGGGCTCGACATTGGCGCCGGGCCTTCCGGCTTCAACAACACCAATCTCACCGTGCAGACTGCGACCGCAAATCAGGTCAACCTGCTGGTCGATGCACCGGTTGGCCCCTCCTCGTTCTTTTTCTGGGATGGCGCGAACACCACCGCCAACAATACGGTCGATGGTGGCGCCAGCACCTGGACTGCGACCGGCACCAACTGGACCATCGCCGATGGCAGCTTCAATGGCGCCTTCGATCCTTCGGTGCTGCTGATTTTTGCCGGTGCGCCCGGCACGGTGACGGTGGACGAAAGCGCAGGCGCAATTGCCATCCAGAACGGCATGCAGTTCGCCGTCGATCGCTATAGTGTCACCGGCGATGCCGTCGGCCTCACAGGGGCGACTGTCATCCGCGTCGGTGATGGCACGGCGGCGGGCGCGGGCTTTACTGCCACCATCGCCTCCAACCTCACAGGCGCTGGTTCGCTCAACAAAACCGACCGCGGCACGCTGGTTCTGACCGGCGCCAACACCTACACCGGCGGCACGACGATTTCGGCGGGCACGCTGATCGGCAATGTCCAATCGATCCGTGGCGACATCGAGAATGCCGGCACAGTCGTGTTCGATCAGGCTGCCGTTGGCAGCTTCGCGGGTTCCATCAGCGGCCTCAACGGAACGAGTGGCGTGATGGTCAAGCGCGGCGTGGGGGATCTCACCCTTGCCGGGACCTCCAGCCTGGATTGGACCATCGAGACCGGCGTGCTGACCACGGCGACCGGTCGCTTCAGCGGAAACGCCTCGATCCTCTCCGGTGGACGCCTGACGTTCGACCAGGCCTCAGCCGGTACCTATGCCGGTGTGCTCTCCGGCTCCGGCGCGTTCGATCTAACCGGATCGGGCACGGTGACGCTGACGGGCAACTCTGCCGGCTTCACCGGCACGACGACGGTTGGCAGTGGCAACCGGCTCGTCGTGGGCACTTCCGCAGGCGGGGCACTCGGCGGGTCGATGGCGATCGGCTCCGGCGGCTTGCTTGGCGGCACCGGCACGATCGGTTCGCTGGGAACGACGGTGACGATCACCGCCGGCGCGGTCCATGCGCCGGGCAACTCCATCGGCGTGCATACCATCGCCGGCAACTACGCAAACCACGGCGCGCTGCGCATCGAGGCGACACCTGCCAAGGCCGACAAGATCGTAGTGGCCGGAACGGTCGACATCACCGGCGCGAGCCTTGACCTCGTGCTCTCGCCGACTGATGCGTCGAGCTGGAACGTTTTCAACGGCCCCTTCACCCTCATCGACAAGCAAAGCGCCGGCGCGGTGGTCGGATCGTTCGATCCGGTGACGCAGAACCTGCTCTTCCTCGACACCATCCTCGACTATGCTGGCGGCGACGGCAACGACGTGACCTTGTCGCTCGAACGCAACGACGTCGCTTTCGCTGATGTCGGTAACACCCGCAACCAGATCGCCACCGGTGCGGCTATCGAGACGCTCGGAAACGCCAATCCGCTCAGGCGCTCCATCGTCTTGACCAATGACGAAAACGCCGTCCGTGCCAGCTTCGACGCGCTGTCCGGCGAAATCCATGCCTCGGCAAAGACCGCACTTATCGAAGACAGCCGCTTCGTGCGTAACGCTGTCAATGATCGCATCCGTGCCGCCTTCGACGGCGTCGGCGCTTCCGGCGGGACAGTTACGACCTACGGCGATGGCGGGCCACACGCCGCGGCAGCCACCACGGACCGCTTCGCGCTCTGGGGCCAGGGCTTCGGCTCCTGGGGGAACACCAACGGCGACGGCAATGCCGCGCGCCTCAACCGTTCGACCGGCGGCTTCTTCGTTGGCGCCGACGCTCCCGTCTTCGATACCTGGCGCTTCGGCGTGGTCGCGGGCTACAGCAGCACCAGCTTCGACGTGAAGGAACGCATCTCTTCGGGATCGGGCGACAACTACCACGTCGGGCTTTACGGCGGCACGACCTGGGGCGATCTCGCCCTGCGCACCGGCGTCGCCTACACTTGGCACGACATCTCGACATGGCGCAGCGTGTCCATCCCCGGCGTCAGCGACAGCCTGAAGGGCGACTACAGTGCCGGGACCACGCAGGCGTTCGGCGAACTCGGCTACCGCGCTGCCCTTGGCAGCGTCGCCTTCGAGCCTTTCGCCAATCTAGCCTATATGAGCCTCGATACGGATGGGTTCACAGAGAAGGGCGGCGTTGCAACGCTGTCGGGGGCAAACCGCTCGACGGATACGACTTTCACCACGCTCGGCCTGCGTGCCTCGACCCCGTTCGACCTGAACGGGGCGAGCCTGACCGCCAAGGGTATGCTTGGCTGGCGGCACGCCTTCGGCGATGTCGTCCCCGAGACGGCGATGCAGTTCGGCGGGGGCAACAGCTTCACCATTGCCAGTGTGCCGATCGCGCGCGACGCCGCGGTCGTTGAAGTCGGCCTCGACTATGCGATCTCGCCATCCGCCGGCTTCGGCATCTCCTATGCCGGCCAGTTTGGCGACGGCCTCGCCGATCAGTCCTTCAGGGCAAACTTCAACGTGAAGTTCTGACACGCGCGGCCAATCGACAACTCGAGGTCCGCCGCGCTGACGCGGCGGGCCGGGTTCAACAATCGTGGCGCCTTACGCCTCGACACATTCTCAGAGTGCTCCATGACCATGCCTGCTGGCGTTCAACCTCTCCCGCTTTTCTACGGCGACCCCGTTCTCCTTCGGTTTGAAGAGCATAGCGATGTCGGCCTCGCGCCGACCGGCCATTTCGACTTCACGCGCAAGGCCGTTGGCATTCCCCTGTGTATCGGCGAATTCGTCGCCGCCATGCGTCACTTTCCAATCGTTTTCGCGACGGACGAGCAAGCCTCGCCGATTGCGCTGGTAGGCATCCGACGCGACCGTAATCTCTTCGTCGAACAGGACGGGGGCTGGAAGGCGGGGAGTTCCGTGCCGGTCTATATCCGCCGCTACCCATTCATCGTTACGGAGACCAAAGACAAATCGCAGCAAATGCTTGCCGTCGATCGCGCCTCTGAGCGTTATGTCCCGTCGGTGTCCGAGCACCCCGAGGCCGAGCGCCTGTTTGATGAAGCTGGCGGACCAACGGCGACGGCGAAGTCGGCTATGGCGCTCTGCCATGCCTATCACACCGACTATAGCCGCACAGTCGCCTTCGGAAAGGCTCTGCTCGCAGCCAAGTTCCTCACCCCCATTCACGCGCAGTTCCGCCTTCCCGATGGATCGCAGCATCAGGTAAACGGTTTTTACGCCGTTGATGACAAAGCGTATCGCGCGCTTCCGGCCAAGACCCTCGCCGGCTGGCACACCAAGGGCTGGCTCGACCTCGTAACCCTACATCTCGCCTCGCAGCAGAGCTTTCAGGCCCTGCTCGATCTCAACGCGCAGCGCGCGAACGAACGAAAGGCGCTCGCATGATGAGCAGGAAACGCGTTTTGGGCCTCTCCGCAGTCGCAATCCTCCTCATCGGCGCGACCGGTACCTTCTATGTCGCGCCCGCTGTCGCGATCTCCAATCCGACCCAGGCTCTGGCCGCGACGGATTCGTTCGGCGATCCGGCTCCGCAACGATTTGAGGTAGCGCAGGCACAGACCGGCGGCGCCTCGACGCTGCCGGGCGGTGCGTCCTCGCTCAACGAGGCTTACCGGCACTGGCGGGTCGGCTGCGTCCAGCAGGGCACAACCAAACGGTGCGCCATGTCGCAAGTCCAGACCCAGCAGAACGGCCAGCGCGTACTTGCCATCGAACTGAGCCCGCCTGTCGGGAACATCGTCACGGGTACGCTGGTCCTGCCCTTCGGCCTCGCACTTGATGCAGGCGTGACCTTCCAGATCGATGATAAGCCGGCGATGCAGCCTGTCCGGTTCAGAACCTGCTTACCGGGCGGTTGCCTGGTGAATGTCAGCTTCGACGCCGCGACGCTCGTGGCGCTGCGTGCGGGCGCGGCGCTGAAACTCAGGACAACTGCCGACGGCGGCACCGTCATGCCGTTCACGATCTCGCTTCAGGGCTTCGGCACTGCCCTCGACCGGGTGGCTACGCTATCGCGTTGAGATCGCATAGAGTTCTCGCGGCACCGGCCGCCCGAGGGATTATGCTTACAAAGGATTGACGCAACGCTGGACAACCTAACCGAAGTGCATCACGCCGGTTTTGAGGGTAGGGGTTCAGCCGTCTTCTTGCAAATGCGCCATGAACACTTCTGTTGGTGTCCATTAATGACGCACGGTGCGTTACTGAAAGTCTTAACGGTCGCGGAGGCAGCGAAAATGGATTTGCATTCCCGCGGCGGACGGAGGACAGCTTCGTCGCGCTCAAATCATGCACCTCCATAGTCAGCTGCGTTAAACGCCCGGCTGTGATTGAGTTCGCGTGCACCGCGAACAGGTTGTCGTTTTATATCGCGGCGGTTGGCCTCTGCGCAAATTCATAACCGGGTGGGACCCTTCTTTCTCCACTGATTATCAATCTTCGAACAGTGTGACACCGACCGGAGTTGGAGCCGATATGGAACTTCGCCAGCTGAGCTATTTCGTGGCGGTTGCCGAAGAGCTGCATTTCGGTCGGGCGGCAGCCCGGGTGCATATCGCCCAGCCGGCCTTGAGTTGTCAGATCCAGTCGCTGGAAAAGGAACTCGGCGTTCGCCTGTTGGAGCGCTCTACCAAGGTCGAACTGACCAGGGCGGGGGATGTCTATTACGATCGCTGTGTCAGGATCCTCGGCGATGTCGACCTTTCAGCCGAGGTGGTGCGCTCGGTTGCCGGCAAGGCGGTAAGGAAGATCAGGATCGGAACGGTCTATCCGGCAACGATCGGCCTGCTACCGGCGTTCCTCGCACGCATCGGCCGCAAGTATCCCGATATCGAGCTGCATATCATGAGCGGCTCCACCAACGACATCATTCGAGGGCTGGAAAACGGCCAGATCCACCTCGGCTTCATCCGCCCGGTCGAAAACATCGGCTCGCTCCGGTTCTTCTCGATCGCGCATGAGCGCTATCTGCTGGCAGTTGAGAAGAACAATGCATTGCTTGCCCAAAGCGAGATCGGCATCGAGGAATGTCCTACACTAGAGCGCTACTTCGCAGAGAAGTTCGAGGAACATGATCTCTCGAAGAGCGTCGCCTATACGTGTGACGATACCTTCTCGCTGGTGTCACTGGTTTCAGCCGGTGGCTGTCACGGATTCCGGAGCCATTTAGCAAGCGCCGCAGGGAGCCCCCGACGCTGGGCGCTCACGTCGAAGTCGAGTAGCGCCACGGACAACAGGTGACAATTCGTATAGCTCAAAATGAGATGCCTGAGTGAGGACGGCGGCTGATGGCGAACACCCGGTCCAGTTCCTCTGCAACTTCCAGGGAGACTACGCGAATGCGATCCGAAGCCGCCAGAAGTGACGCCTGCTGTGCGCCAAATATCAACGTGGTCAGTTCAGCAATGGTAACATGAGCCTCCGGCCGCTCACGGCTTCGCCCTGTTCCTTCAGGACCGAGGGACCAGAGACCCCCATTGTCGGGGAATAGATCGTCTTCGACAGCAATTGTTACTTGCCGTGTCCCGCCAAAGCGGCGTGCGGAGAGCAGAGTTTCGAGGTCGAGGGGGCGTATCCAGCTTTCATCACGCTGGCTGGATATTTCCAGTGTTCTCGGGTTGTGCAGAAGCAGCGGTAGGGGATCATCGATCGGCCGGGACGGAAAAATGGCGCGGTGCAGGATATCCTGCGCGAAGAGATGACCAATCAGGGCCCGCCAGGCTTCGTCGTCATGCGCGACGAGATCATCGATGATCACGGTACGACGTGCAGAAGTGAACCAATTGTCTGAGGACTCGATATGAAAGCGCAAGTAGCCGCGCTCATTGCCTTCCGGGCCGAAGACAACGGCGTGATGGGGCGTTGTGCCGTGATGCGAGCGGTATTCCTGTATAGCCCACCAGCCGTCCCAGCGGGACAGCGTTGCGGCGCGTGGCGTCAAATCGGCATCGGCGACCTGTCGAAACAATGGGAAGCTCTCGCGAGCATCGACGATGCGAAGACTTTCGCGTGGCGTGGCGATGGCCAGATCGGCGCGGGTCAGGTCGAGATCATGTTGGACCGACCATGAGGCGACGCCATAACCGTATCGGCCATAGATACCCGTGTCAGATGCCCTTAGTCCTGCGACGACATAGCCTTCCGCGCGGGCACGGCGAAGCTGCTCGACGAGGAGCAGGCGGGCGACGCCGCGACGTGTCGCTACCGGCGAGACGCCGACATGAGTGACGGCGAGGTGCCGCACACGCCGACCGCCAGGAAGGGCGATTGACGAATCGTATCCATTGACGACGCCTCGAAGGACATCGTCCTCAAAGCCGCCGAGCGGTTTGCCTTCTGCCAGAAACCGCGCTTCGGTTTCGGGGTTGTTGCGACCAAAATCGCCGATTCCTAGCAGCGCCTGTCGAAACACGGCAAAAGCCTTCCGGCGGTCTTCGTCACCGTGCAGCGATCGGATATCCAGGCGTGAGCTGTCCGGAGACGAGACCATTGAGAGCGATGGCATACGCCCCTCCTTTGATTATGAGAATTCGGGAGCGAGACGACCTCGCGCCTTCAGAAGGGCGGCCGCACCCTCGCCGAAATGCCAGGCCTCCTCAATATGAGGCTGGCCGGAGAGGATGAAGTGGTCGAAACCGACGCGATGATAGGCTTCGATCAGATCGGCAACCTGTGCATGGCTGCCGACAAGAGCGGTACCGGCGCCGCCGCGCACGAGGCCGTAACCGGACCAGAGGCCGGGGTAGATTTCCAGATCACGCGCCGAAGCCGGTAAGCCTTCACGACCGGCATGAAGTGCAGACATCTGGCTCTGCGCGACAGATTCCGACTTGGCCAGGAGCTCGCGAGCTTTTCGCACGCGATCCGGCGAAAGCCAGGAAAGCAGTTTGTCGGCAACGGCCCAGGCTTCATCCTCGGTGTCACGCGAAATGACGTGCAACCGTACGCCGAAGCGCAGGGAGCGTCCTTTGGCAGCAGCACGAGCTCTTAGCTGTGCGATGTTTTCAGTCTCGAGCGTCGGCGGGCGACCCCATACCAGATACACGTCGGCCTGACTGGTCGCGACCTCCTGAGCTGCCGGGCTTGCGCCGCCAAAGAAGATCTGAGGCAGGCCGTATGGGCCGGGGTCGATACTGGCGTCGCGGATGTCAAAGTGTTTGCCTCTGAAAGAGAACGGCTGGTCGGCAGATGCAGATGTCACACCCCGCACCACCGAAAGAAATTCCTCTGTCCTCTCATAGCGGGCATCATGATCCAGATGGTCGCCGAAACGCGCCTGCTCGAAACGATCGCCACCCGTGACAACATTGAGAAGCAGCCGTCCACCGGTCATTCGCTGAAAGGTCGCCGCCTGATGTGCGACCAGCGTCGGCGATATGAGGCCGGGCCGGAAGGCGACGAGGAACTTCAGCCGTTTCGTTTCGTGGGCGAGAGCAGCTGTGGTAATCCAGGCATCTTCGCACCATGTGCCGGTCGGCGTCAGAACAGCATGGAAAGGCTGCTCCTCCGCGGCGCGTGCCACTTCGCCGAGATATGCAAGGGTCGGTGCACGGAAGCCGCCCGAAAATTCCACGACGTGACTATCGTTTCCCGAGCCTGTCAGACCCCGGCTGTCGCCATTTGTCGGCAGATACCAATGGAGGTGGATATTGCCGCTCATGCCGTACCCTTCCCATTGGCGATGGCCGAATAGCATTGCCTATCTGCAAAAAGGGTTTCACAGCCGATAGTCGAGAGGGGAGGCGCTTTTCCCAGATAGTCAGTTGCGGGCGGACGCGCCAGCCCGAACAGTGCATCCACCAAATACAAAGCACGGTTATTCGAAAGTTCATTCAAAGCCATCAAGTCAATCCAAAGCCTATAACGTTTATAGACTATGATATGAAAATTCACGCTTGGCGTGGTCAATCCGTTTCAAAAGCGGATTCTTCGTGGAAAATCGTTCTCCATTCCACCTTAGAATCCCCGATGATCGGTACGAACCACGCGGGCTGCCTTTTGGGCAAAGAGCCGCGGGTTCTGTGTGGTACACACCCCCTAAATCGCAATGATTTTCTGTCGAAACCTAAATTCTGACAGGGTATTTTCTTCGGAGGCGGCCGAAATTGGAACGCCAACGCATTCCAATAATATATAAAACTTATAGAAATAGTTACAATTCAAACCGAGGCAAACCCTATGCTTGATACCGTCCTTTCGCGATCCGCCAAGCGGGCCGCCATTCCTCTCCTTGCCGCCTATACCGCTCTTTGCGCTCCGGCCTTGGCCGATGAGCCGAAATTCGGCGGCATCCTTCGCATTGCCTCGCTGGAATCCGATCTCGACGCTTTCGATCCGCTAACCGGCTATAGCGTTGAATCCTGGGAAATCTTGCGCGCGACGACACGTCAGCTCGTCACCTATCCAGGTTCGCCGATCGGCCTCAAGGAAGATACGACTTTGGTGCCGGATCTGGCCAAGTCCTGGGATGTTAGCCCGGACGGCAAGACCTATACGTTTCACCTGAAAGACGACATTTTCTTTTCGGGATCTACCGAACGTACGATCGTAGCCGGTGATTTTGTCTATGGCATAAAGCGCTTCTGTGACCCTAACAAGCAGGTCGCGGCCATCAACTATTTCAATCTCGTGTTGTCGGGTTTTGTTGAATACTGCAAGGAATTTGCCAAGGTACCGACCGGGGACCTGGCCGCAAGCAAGGCCTTCATCGATAGTCATGAAATTTCCGGTGTATCCGCGCCGGATGACAAAACCCTGGTGATCCGTTCCGATACCAAGAACTATGACTTCCTCAATATTCTCTCGATGAATTTCGTATCGCCGGTCGCACCCGAAATCGCGTCGAAATACTTCCCGGATTCACTGGAATCGCGCAAGAATTTGCCGTCGAGCGGTCCATATTATGTCGCCTCTTACGATCAGGGGCAAAAACTGGTTTTGAAGAAAGCCACGAACTTCAAACCGGAATCGGACGCAGCCCGCAAGGCCTATGTGGATGAGATTCATGTCGATTTCACCGCCAACAGCGAAGACGCGATCGTCCAGAAGATTCAGGCCGGCGAAGCAGACCTTTCGCTCTATCTCGACACTCCGCCGCGTGGCACCATCCGGCGATATGTATCGAGTAATAGCCCGTATATACACGCGACAAACAGCGGCTCGGCCAACTTCATTACCATAAACGCGCAGAAGAATGTCACCAGCGAGGGTATCGAGGCCTTGCGCAAGCCTGAAGTGCGCCAAGCCTTGTCGTATGCCGTCAATCGTGCCCATCTGGTTCAATCGCAAGGCGGATCGATCGCGGCAGTCCCTCTGTCGCAAATCATCACGTCTACGATTTCCGGCTACGAACAGTTCGACCCATATCCGACTGAGAGTAACAAGGGAAATCCAGAAAAAGCCAAAGAACTTCTGGCGAAGGCCGGCTACCCCAACGGCATCACCCTCGACGCGCTCTATCGTACGAACGCACAAGGTGAAACGATCGCAGTAGCTCTTAAGGAGGATCTGGCGGCTGCGGGCATCACGCTGAACCTGATCCCTGCGCCTGCAAGTGAATGGCGTGCTTATATTCAGGATCCGGAATCGCGTTGGGACGTATTCCTTAACGGAAGCTTTTCACCCGACTGGCAGGGCCCAAGCACGCGAATGCTGCTCGGCGGCTGGCTGAATTCGGACGCATCGCCCTGCGGCCCCGGAAATGTTTATGCGATTTGCTACAGCAATCCCGAGTTGAACAAGCTCGCGGCCGAAGCTTATCCCTCCGATAACCCTAGCCCACTCTGGACCGAAGCAGACAAGATCGTCTCGACTGATCTGCCTTGGATCCCTCTTTTCGAAAAGCGCAAGATCGCCATCACTTCTGATCGCATCAGCCATTGGGTGTGGTCGTCGCTCGCAGTGCAGGCCGATATCACCAATATCGCTTTGAAAAACTGAAGTTCGTCGCGGAATGTCCGTCTTCTCAGTAGATGATCTGCGCGTTCGCTTTGGCAATGTCCAGGCGGTGAGGGGCGTCTCCTTTGACGTTGAAGCCGGCAAGACACTTGCCATTGTGGGAGAATCCGGATCAGGAAAGAGCGCCAGCCTCCTCGGTGCAACCGGGCTTTTGCCTGGTTCCGCCGCGGTGGGGGGAAGCGTTCTTCATCGCGGCCAGGAAATCCTCGGCTTATCCGACAGCGAATTGCGAAAGATACGCGGTGCGAAGATCGGCTTCGTTTTTCAAGATCCGCTTAGCAACCTCCATCCCCTGAAGACGATCGGTGAGCAGATCGGCGAGGCGATCTCGGTCCATCAGAAAGTAACTCGCAGGGAAAAACGCGAGCGCGTGCTGGCACTTCTCGATGATGTCGGCATAGCCGACCCGCAGGCGCGGTTCTCGGATTACCCGCGTCACCTTTCCGGCGGAATGCGCCAGCGCGTGATGATTGCCATCGCCATCGCGCTTGATCCTGGCCTGATCATTGCAGACGAACCAACGACGGCTCTGGACGTAACCGTTCAGGCGGCAATCCTCGATCTCCTCAAACGTCTGCAGGAGGAGCATGGAACGGCATTGATTTTCGTGAGCCACGACCTCGCGGTCGTGTCTGACATTGCCGACGATGTGGTCGTCATGCGTGACGGGATCATCGTAGAAAAAGCACCTGCAACCGAAATCTATCTCCGGCCACGACAGGACTACACCCGGGAACTGTTAGGAGCGGCCCGTCTCGGCGGCCCCAAGGTTTATGCAAGAGGTAAGGGGTGGGAGGCAGCTCGTCCACTCCTCAATGTGAATGCCGTCGCGCGTTCCTTCGCGTCCCGCTCTGTGCTCGATGACGTCTCCTTCACGATTGGGGAAGGTGAGATCCTCGGCCTCGTCGGCGAGTCCGGATCCGGGAAATCAACCATAGGGCGCCTGATCGCCGGTCTGGACCGGCCCGACGCGGGCCATATCAGCTTGAAGGGGAGAGATTATTCCCGACCAGGTGCCAGCGGCAACGTGTTACAGGGCGATTTGCGAAAATCCATCCAGGTGGTGTTCCAGGATCCTTATGCCAGCCTCAATCCAAGGCGACGGGTCGAGGCAATCCTTTCTGATCCTTTCCTTATCCATGGTACGGTCGACAGGGTGGAGTTGCGCGAAAACGTGAAGCAGCTGGTCACCGATGTCGAACTGCCCCACGACATTCTGGATCGGCTGCCCTCGCAATTGTCCGGGGGCCAACGGCAGCGTGTTGCCATTGCGCGGGCGATCGCTCTGCGTCCTTCGCTGATCGTTGCCGACGAGCCTGTGTCGGCCCTCGACATCACCACCCAGGCAAGGATCATCAGGCTGCTCGCTCGCCTTCGTGACAAGCTCGGCGTGTCGTTTCTATTCATCTCTCATGATCTCGGCGTCGTTGGCGAGCTTTGCGACAGAGTGATCGTGCTGAAAAAGGGCCAGATCGTCGAGGCTGGCCGGACGCAGCAGGTCTTCGAACGCCCGGTCCACACCTATACCCGCCGGCTGCTTGCATCCATTCCAGGGCGCCAGCGTCTTCCTGCCGATGCGGAGCTAGAGGACGCCATCTATGGCTGACACCATTCCCTCCCCCGTCACACCGGCGGTTGCCGCTCAATCGCCATCACCGACCATCCTGCTTCTGAAGCGTCTGTGGCGCGAGCGCGCAGTGCGCAGTGGCGCTGTCATTGTCGGCTTTGTGCTGCTGGCGGCCTTGTCGGCGCCGTTGGTCAGCAATCTTCTGGGGCATGGTCCCATGCAGCAGTTTGAAGATACTGCACTGGATGAAATGGGGTTGCCCATCGGCCCGACGCTCGAGTTCCCGCTCGGAGCCGATGGGAATGGTCGCGATGTTTTCGTCAGAACCCTCTATGGCGCGCAGGTCTCACTGATCGTCGGCATACCGGCGACAACGATCGCGATGATCATCGGTACGGCCATCGGCCTCATCAGCGGTTTTTTTGCGGGCCGAACGGATCGTGTCATTTCGCAAGGTATCGACGTCGCTTTGTCCTTTCCCTTCGTGGTGACGGCACTCAGCCTTCTGGCGCTCAACCGCGGCGGAACCGGCCAGCCGATCGTTCCACCCCTCGTCGTGGTCATCACCATCATCGCCCTGTTTTCCTGGGCATATTTCGCACGCCTCACGCGAGGTCTCGTGCTGGAATTGCGTTCAAGTCCGATGGTGGAGGCTTCGCGCACGATTGGGGCGTCGTGGGCGCGGATCATATGGTTTGATATCCTGCCGAATATCCTTCCGACTGTTTTCGTCTATTGGGCTGTGCAACTGCCCGCAAACATTGTTGCTGAGGCGACCCTTTCCTTTCTTGGTGTCGGCATCCAGGCACCGATGCCGAGCTGGGGCAATATGATCGCCGAAGCGCAGCGAACGTCCCTCTATCAGGATCAGCCGTGGTTTCTGGCTGGTCCCGGGCTCGCTCTGTTCCTGACTGTTGTGGGCTTTAATACGTTGAGCGCGGGCATGAGAAACGTGCTCGACCCAAATCGCACACGGACCTGAGACCATGGCAAATCAGTTTTTCAGCGTTATCTTGCGATCGATCTCGACGCTGGTCATCGTTCTCATCCTGTCATTCTTCATCACCCGGATCGCCTATCGCAACCCGGCTGCGATGCTTGCTCCGCGCAATGCAACGCAGGAGTCGATCGACGCCGTTGCGCGTGCGCTACGCCTAGATGAACCCTGGTATTTGCAGCTGTGGTATTATCTGTTCCGCGGTCCGGATATCCAGGGCGCACCGATGGGATTGATGCACTGGCCGCCGGCTCTTGGCTTTTCATTTCGCAAGCAGGCGCCTGTTACAGACCTTATTCTGGCAAAGGCGCCAGTGACCCTCTCTCTGGCACTTGGCGCTTTGGTGATCTGGATGACGATCGCAATCATTTCCGGGGTTGTAGCAGCACGCTGGCAAGGCAGGCTCATTGATCATGTGCTCGCCTTTCTCGCCTATGTCGGTCTTTCGGTTCCGACCTTCCTCAGCGGCATCCTGATCTCCTATTTCTTGTTCTTCCAACTGTCGAACTACGGCATATTCTGGTTCCCGAGCAGCGGCTATGTTCCGTTCAGCGACGACCCGCTGAACTGGGCGCGGCATCTGGCGCTTCCGTGGGCCACGCTCGCGATTGCCGAGATCGGGATTTTCCAGCGTATCGTCAGGGCCAGCATGCTCGATGTGCTGGGGCATGATTTCATCCGCACGGCACGCGCCAAGGGCGTTCCCGAACGTCGCATCTACTTCTCCCATGCTCTGAAATCGACACTGAATCCCATACTGACACTCGGCGGACTGGAACTCGCCGCGATTATGGGCGGCGCAATCGTGACCGAGACGATCTTCGGGCTGGATGGGGTCGGACGTATGGCGATCGCCGCCGCGCTGGAGGGTGATTTCCCCGTCGTCATCGGTACGACCATCTTTGCCGCCTCCGCCTTCATCATCACAACCCTTGCCGTCGATCTTGTCGCGCAGTGGCGCGATCCAGCCAACCGGAACTGACCAATTCACAATCCGATCATCCCTTTAGGGGCAGCAAACTCCAAGCATCCCTCGCGACCGCGATCGAACAAGCCCTGAAGACATCTGTCCCACAATTGTTGACGTTCCAGCATTCAGGAGAACAAAATGACCACACTGGACGCCCCGACTTCGCTGACCTACTTGCGGCCCGCTACAGCGAAAGAGGAAGCCCTCGTGGAGCGCTTTCAGCCGATTTTCGACCGAATTGCCGAGGGCAATGTCGAGCGTGAGCGCAATCGAACATTTCCTTTCGAGCAGGTACAATGGCTGAAAGACGCCGACTTCTCTCTGGTTCGTGTACCCGAGGCGTTTGGGGGGTGGGGCGCGTCGCTTGAACAGACCTACTATCTGCTGGCTTTGCTGGCGGAGGCTGACGCAAACGTTGCTCACGTATGGCGCAATCACCTGGCCTTCATCGAAGACCGTCTGAATGCGCGGCCGTCACCTGCCAACGACCGCTGGTTCCAGCGCTTCCGTGACCGTGAATTCGTCGGGGGTGGCTGGACGGAGGCCAACAACGGCACATACGCCAATATCAAGACGACGGTGAGCCGAGAAGGCGACCTCTACAAGGTCACCGGCGCGAAGTTCTATGCCACCGGCAGCCTCTATGCCGATTGGCTCGACGTGATAGGCAAGGGCGAAGACGGCTCGCTGATCACCACCTTGGTAAGCCGTCACCAGCCGGGTGTCGTGCTGACCGACGACTGGCCAGGCTTTGGCCAGAGCACCACCGCGAGCGGTAGTGCCACCTACCAGGACGCGGTCGCGCACGAGGGGGATGTCTTTCCTGCGAGCGAGCGTGTTGTGTACCAGGGGCATTTCTACCAAACGGCATTGCTTGCGGTTCTCACCGGCATCACGCGCGCGATCTTGCGCGATGGCATTATCGCACTCAAGGCTCGCGGTCGTAACTATCCGCAGGGTCTGAACCCCGTGCCGGCGCTCGACCCGCAACTGCTGCAGGTGATTGGTGAGGTATCGGTACGGGCCTTCTCGACAGAGGCGGCACTGCGCCGCGCCGCCAGCACCCTAGATCTCATCGCTGCCGCTCATGCGGACGGCGACGTAGCATTGCGCGACAAGCGCGTCGTCGATGGGGAAGTGGCTGTAGCGCAGGCGCAACTCGCGATCGTCGACGGTGTCCTCTATGCAGCCACGCATGTCTTCGGCGCTCTGGGCGCATCTGCGACCTCAGAGGAGACGGCGCTCGATCGCCATTGGCGCAACGCGCGCACGCTCGCGTCCCATAATCCGGTCGCCTACAAGGCTCGCATCCTCGGTGATTATCTCGTGAACGACAATTCGCCCGTGTCCAGCATTGCCCGGCTTGGCCGCGGCGGCCAAGGCAACTGAGGAGATCCCCGATGACGAGACCCTATCTTGCGCTTGGTCTTGCCGGACCGCACCTTGTGGAACTCACCACAAGGTGCGCCCATCTCTCGCGCTGGGACGCATTGCCCGTCAAGTTCAGTGTACTGGGAATTGACCGGGTTGATGGAAGCCTGCCCGCGCCGGTCACCCTTGCGGGTAGCGCAGTCGGCGCGACGCTGGCCAGTGCCACGAAGCATGGGCGCTTCCTCATTGCCGCGTCGCCGCATCGTGATCACCCCTACAACATCGCCCGCCGCGTCGCCTCGCTTGCACACCTGTCGGGTGGGCGTAGCGGGCTGCTGATCGGTGTGCGAGATGCCTATGCGCCTGAAGGTCCGGAGGAAGCTCCGGCCTGGGGGGGCGCCGGGCTCGGGGGTGGTGCACCGCTCAATGCTCAGACGGCTTACGACACTGCCCATGCGGTGCGCGCTCTTGAGCAGAGTTGGCCTTACGACACGATTATCGGCAACCGCGAGACCGGTATCCTCGTGGAGTCGAACCGTATCGTGCATGTGGATATCGACAACAGCTTCTCCATCGCGGGGCCGCTGAACGTGCCGGAGCCGGCGACTGGTGCGTCGGTGATCGCTGGGTATGCGGGGACGACGGCGGATGCCCCGCCGGCCGGTGACAGCGACCCCATCGAACTTGTTCTCGGCGCCGCTGGCTCCGTCCCTGTCGTCGCGCTGGGTGGCGAGCCGCCGGCCGGTGCACTGGCAGGTGTCGTGCTACGCGCGGGTCTTGAGCACTCAGTAGGTGACCTGCTCGACGCCGCAGAACGGTGGCTTGCCAATGGCTTTGCTCCCACCCCGCTCGGTGGGTCTCTGCGCGCCGCGCTCAATCTGCCTGCACCAGCGCCGCTGCCGTCCACGATGCGGGCCGCTTTCCCTTTGCCGCAACCGCACGTCTCTTTGTAGACAACAACGGAGACACTACCCATGACAAACAAGCGAACTGGCCACGTCCTCCTCGGAATCAACGCGCTGGTGCTGGGCTACCTTCCAGCGGCATGGAAGACGCCGCTTTTGAAAAAAGATGCCTTCGTCGACCCGGATTATTGGGCGAACCTTGGCAAGACTGCGGAGCGCGGTACTCTTGACGCCATCTTCCTGGCTGATGGTCCACTGCTGGGCGACCCAGCTTATGACGCCAATCCGATCCGCCTTGAACCGACGGTAAATTGGGGGCACGTCGCTGCCGCAACCTCAAGGGTGGGCCTGGTGGCCACGGCGTCATCCACCTTCAATGATCCCTTCGAACTTGCCGAGCGCTTCCTCTCGTTCGATCACCAAACAGGTGGTCGCGCGGCGTGGAATGTCGTCACCACTCGCGGCGTTTCCGCGGCGCGCAATTTTGGCATGCCCGATATCCCGCAACGAGACGACCGCTATGAACGCGCCAGCGAGTTCGTGGATGTGGTGCTGACGTTATGGGAATCGGCCGTCACCAGTCAAGATGTGCATCACCGGGGGGAGTTCTTCCATATTGACGGTCGTTTGCGCGTGCCGCCGTCGAAGCAAGGCCGTCCGATCCTCTTCCAGGCCGGCGGTTCACGGCAGGGGCGTGCACTGGCGGGGCGCGTGGCCGAGGGTGTCTTCGCTGCTGAACTGACCAAGCATCAAGCAATCGACCACTACCGACTGGTGAAAGACCTCGCACGTAGCAATGGCCGCTCGCCTGACGAGGTCAAGATCCTGCCAGGCCTGTTGCTCAGCCTGGGCAGTACCGAGGAAGAGGCGCGCCGCCGCAGCGATGAAATGCATGACGCGGGCCCGCCGTCATACTCTATCGGCTGGCTGTCACAGGCGATCGGTTTCGACGCCTCGAAACTCGACCTAGATGAACCGTTTCCCGAGGAGGTTCTCGGTCCTCTCGGGGACAGCCAGACTTTCCTTGGCAGTATCGGCTTTCGTGAATCGATCATTGCCCAGATCCGCAAGACCAACCCCACTGTGCGCGAATACCTTAAGCAGACGCGGTATACCGGGTCGGGCCATGCCGGATTTGTCGGAACGCCTGAGCAACTCGCCGATCACATTGAAGATTGGTTCCATTCCGGAGCCATCGACGGCTTCAATCTGCAGCCGGATCGCTTGATAGACGGGCTTGATGTAATCGTCGATGAGCTCGTGCCCATCCTGCGCAAGCGGGGCCTCTACCGTTATCAGTACGAGACGGAGACATTGCGCGAGCACTTCCAGGCAGCCTCGCCGACGCCATCATAAGCGCCATCTGCACGAGCTTTTTCAGCATAGGATACTGATTTTCAGCGCTTTATCCTGCAAACGCCTAGGTCACAATTGTGGTTTGCGGTGATGCGGTGACCGAAGCGACCGAGCTGTCAATGCCGCGTGTATTTTCCCCAGAAGCTGTCGAATGATCGAACCAGTCAAATCGCTTACGTCGATAAACTGAGCGTCTGACTAGGCCCAATCTCGCAGCCCACGCATCGAAAACCGGACAAGTTCAAGGGCAGAGCAAATCAGAGTGACCCAAAGGAGTATATTGCCGAAGCCCAAGGAAAAACGGGCGAACTGGTAATTCGGGAAATTGCTTCAGGCGACAGGGGCTCAAAGCTCTCGGACGTGCCTGAAGAAAAATTCGCGCGCTCTTTCTCGTGTTTCATTAATCAATCTTATCGGCACTTATCGGCACACCGACCGGCGGGCGATCGCGTCTCTCGCGCCGCCGATTGATTGCAACGATTTCCAAGCGGCGCACTTCGTCAAAGGCGAACAGGGCGATCCTGTTCGGCGCTGCCGTATCGGCCTCGCTCGGCGGATCGGACGGGAAAGCTACGTCAGACATCATGTTTACTCCGGCGCCCTGCGCTCAAAGGGCAGCGAAGGGCAGCTTGCGATTTCTACCAGTCGGCGTTGTATCCGCGGGTATCCAGATGAACAAAGCTGTCGTACACACCGATACCCCCCTCGAACATCTTTTCGTTGCGATAGCGGTACAAGACGGCAGCCCAGCTTGCCGGATTGCCCGGCCCCACAATCTTGAAGTCCGCGGCTCTGAACAGTTGGTGCTGGCTGTTCATCTTGGCCCCCGGCAATGTCGCATTGTATTCGGGGCTCCGATAGACGCTGGTCAGGATCACTGAGCGCCCCATTTCTTCACGCAGCCGATCGAGTACACGCGCCAACCGCAACACGTTTGGCCAGAGATGTCGTGGCGGATCCGTGTTCAGGTTGCTCTTGCTGTTCGTCCCCCCTTTGATCAGGAACTCGTGCCACTGAAAGTGCTTGACGTCGGGAAGGTTGGCTTCGAAGAAAGCCTTGAAGTCGATGTTGGGCGATACACTTCCGTCGATATTCGGCTTCTGCTTTTTCACCGACTCTTCCGCATCCGCCGCTCCCGATTCAATAACATCGGCCTCGCCTTCTTCCGACAGCTCCATCTGGAGCTGCACCGCACCGAGATCTGACAGCGCCTTTAAAAACGTCGCGGCGCCGCATTGTTTTGACGGCTGGTTCGGTAAGAATACCCCGTCACCTACAAACTTGCCTTTGACGTAGTTGGTCGTCATCGCCCACAAGTACGGCGTGGCGACGCGATGGGGTCGATAGCCGAATCCGTTCCACGCCTCCCACCGATAAAGCGCTCGAGCGAGAGACCAGTCCAAAAGACCGTGATATTTTTTCAGACGGAGTGCATCCTCCGCACTCTGTGCCCATGTGAACGGCGGGGCACCCGTCTTCGGGTGTTTTGCCGGGACACGGAAAGTTCGATCGGAGAGCGGATCGCCATTGTGAAGGTGTGTCGTAAAATTAAACGACGATTCAAGGAGATGGATGCCGGCGATGAACCACCATGGCACCTGAATGGGGTCCCCGACGGTCTGATAGCGTCGCTGGTTGCCAACGGCGATCGCGGCAATCTTTCTGGCGGAGCGTTCAGCCGATTGGTCGGTATATTCAGCAGACCTGAAGAGCGCGACGTATTCATCCGCCAGGTCGGCGTAGCTGTTCGAGACGGCGGGGGGGCTGAAGGCCGGCTGCTGTTTAGGGGCAGGAGCGGGGGGAACCGGCATCATGATTCCGGATGGAGGAACGACCTTCTCGTCGTCGACGGACCTTTCCAGTTCCTCCTTCGAACTCCACGTCGTTCTCATCCCCTCCTGATCATGCACCAGACGAGTGACCTCGCCCAAACGCGGAGCAAGAAGAGACAATCTTGCCCGGGCAGTGTCTGACCCGATCTGTTCGATTGCCAGCGAAAGCTTGCTGGAAAGATCGAGCATTTGAAGCGTGCGCTTCCTGAAATCAGCGTCGGCAAGCTCCTCTGCCTGTTTGACCGCTGCGAGGGCAAGCGGCTTCAACAGCTCCCTGTCCTTGGCGCTCTCTGCGGCCGCGTATTCCTCGAACAGTTGATTTGCAAGAATGCTAACTTGGCTCAGCATGAACGGCCCTCTCTGTTATCTGACACTCTTGAGCTCACGCGTCGCCGACCATAAGGCGTCAGCCTTTGCCTGCATTTGAGAAGCCTCGCGCACGAATGCGGTCAGATCCTCAGGCCGCGTCGTTCTCGACTTCGCTGTGCGTACAAGTCGTGCATGCAGGACTTTCGTCTTTTTCAAGAACCGGACGTAGCTTGAAAGGGCACTGTGAAACGCGGCGTGCCTTTGGTCCAAGAGGTCACGGCTGAAAACGGAACTTTCCAACGCCTCGCGCTGCGTTGCATGATAATAGAGGGTGTACACGTCAGCCGTATCGGCAATGAGGACGTCGATCATCGTGGCGATCGTTGTTTCCATGGCGATCAGGGATCGTCTTACCTCCTCGGCCGATTGAACACGTCGCAGTTGGGCGGCCATATCGGCGACTGCCCCGAGAAAGGGGCCAGAGAGGGCCGCAACGGCAAGTTTGTCGGGGCGTGATCCTGGGACCGTCGCAATTTCGAGCGCAAGCCCGCCCATCTCAACGATCGTCTTGCGCAGTTGATCGGCTTCTTTACCTTCGCTAAGCTCGGTCAAAACCAGCGAATACTCGAGCACGAGCCTGAGCATGATGCGCCGAACCGTCACATGTGGCGACTCAGGCGGCCCTGACCCGTTTTCCGTAATGAAAGTGGGATCGAAACACATCGGCGCGCGCGCCGTCTTTACGTGGCAGCTTTGTGGGCCTTTGCTGCTATATGCTGCGGACAATTCGTCATAGATCAGGTCACCGGCCTTCTGGGCCTCCATGACCGCGACTTGCATGCCCTTAATGTCATCGATTGGTATCCTGCCCGCACAGGATGCGAGCAGAAAAACCATAAGGATCACGCTGCATCCGCTATGCAGCACCCAGGCAAGACCTCTCATGAGACGTCTCGCGCGAGCGAAAAGCCCAAGGCGATTAGACTCATGCTCATTTCCCGGCTCCCCGTTCCGGTACATTCAATTGGTCGGGGACCCCCAGAGCTTGCTTGATCGAATCGAGGATCCGGAACAGAATCTCCGTCGAGTAACCGATGACGAATGAGGCGGCTGCCGGCGATATTTTTGCAAAGACGCCGGAGGTATCCTGACCCGAAAGCCAACCAATGACGGCTCCCGCGATCACGGCAAGAATGATCGATGGCCAATAGGTCTCAGCTCTTCTCGGAGAAAGCGAGACGCTTTCCATACGTCGTTGAGCGTCACGCAAAATAGAGACCACAGCCCCCAACAAGGACGCGATCGCGGGCAGGATATAGGCTGATATCGTGTGGTTGATGTAGCGCTGCCAATTGAGCGGCATGAGCCCGAAAACACTATATTCGCCGGTAGCCCCTACCAGGGTCTCTGTTAGCGCCACCGATGACGCCAGGACTGGATCGCCGGTCTCGTTTTTCGGCTTAGAAATACTGCTTTCTAAATCGCCGACTTGCCTGCGGCTATCGCGGCCCAACCCGAACGTCGTATACTCCAGGACCTGGAAACTGTGCGTGATCTCGCGATCGATGGCGCTCACTGCCGCGAGTTTGAGGTCCTCAAGGACAGACAACGACATCGGTGAAGACGGCTCATCCGCGGCGATGTCCGCCGGCTGGTCCGCCTGCCTGGTGACGGCCTCCGCCCCTTGAGGAGTGGGGTCCGGGGCTGGCGTAACACGGACCGCTTGTGAGGCGACGCGTTCAAGCCGCGTCCCACGGTAGTTGTTCGTCAAAATATCGGTGAGTTCACCGATCCGCGCGGTGGTGTCGGTGACGATCCGCTCTGTGAAAGACACATAGAGGCCGAGCAGCAAAGTGAAGCTGAACCCGATGACGCCAGTTATCCATATTGGCCGTATGAGTTTGTCGTTGGACGAGCGTCCTTCCTTCACTCCATCGATGACTTGTCCGTAATAGCTATTCCTAATGCTGTCCGGGGTTGCCGGTTTGGCGAGCGCGGTGAGCTCGGACAACACGGTCCACAACTTCGCCCGCTCCGTGTAGGTGGGATGTCTCTTCTGATCGAGAATACGATCGGGTAGTTCCGCATATGTTTCTACAGGCTCAGTAAGCTCATCCTCCGACAGCTTGGCTTCGCGTGCGAGGTAAGAGTATAGAATTCGTACGTCGTCGGCTGCCCTCTTGAGTTCCGGGTTTATCGGGGGCGGAGGCGTCACCGCTGGCTCGAGCGGCGCTGCATCGGCTACGGGATCGACCTTTGACGCGTTGCCTGGCGCTGGATCGGACAAAACATCTTTCGGCGCGTTCTGCGCGTCGGCGGCGCTTTTTCCTTGCTGCGAAGGTTCCTCGGCAGCGGGATTTTGCGCATGATCCGGCTGAGGCTCCGCCGCGGCCGGATTTGCGAGATCGTTCTTCGGATGTGGATTGTTCTCGTTCATGTTTAGATCGCTCATCGACGTTTGACAGAGAAGGAAAGCGCACAGGCACCCTGCCGAAAGCAAATTTTCTTGCCGCCATAGGTGAGCTCAAGCAGGTAAGTTCCAGGCACGGAAAAAGCCCCTGCATCGGCAAACAGCCGCCAGTCAAAGTAGCCGCTGTTTCCGGGAAGGGCGGCCTCCTGACGTATGCTCGTCAGATCAATTCTGCTTCGGCGCAGCCGCAGTCGTCGGGTATTCTCGGCTGATCCGCCAACCTGGTGGAGGCGAACTCCAAAGTCATTCCGCCCATGGGCTGTTTGCGCAAACTGCGCGGTCCCCTCTATGCGAAACCAGAAGTAGACCCGCTCGCCGGCAGCAAAACTGAACAATCGACCAATGTCGGTTGCCGGACACGCCGTAAACTCCTTGTTTATCGCAACCTCGGTAACAGCGAGTGCGTTGCCCTTGGCAACGCGACTAACTGCGTTTGGGGCGCACTCTTCGGCAAAAACAACGGAGTGTCCGAGCAATAATTGCGACAATAGCGATGCGCCAAGAACAAGCCGCATAGTGATATTTCTACTAAGCATCCCCAACGAAGCGCTGGCTATGCGCCTCCCCCATAATAAATCAGTCAATGCAGTTTATTCTCGCGCAAGAAATTCACGCGAATGCAATACAAACAAAACCCATTCTCGAAAACGGGCCCAGAGTTACATCAAAACTTCTATTCCGACTATTGCCCCTAAAATAATACTATCGGCGAATCTTATAAATGCAATCACAAATTTAAGCGCCTCTAAATTTCCATCGCTTGTACCAGGAGCGCAGTCCGACGGCCGAGATGATGAGCCACCAAGGTCGAACGCCCGGAGCAGTGATAGGAGAGGGTGGAAGCTCTGATGCTTAAAAGCCGGGGCCATGTTACCCACGTCGACGGATCCAAGTCCCGACGCAGCGAGCGTGGCCCGATCTTGAGTTGCGATCAGGCATATGACGGGCCTTCTCTGGGGGTTCCGACGTTGCGCGAAAGCTCTCGTTCTGGAGAACCTAATTGAAGTGCATAATGCCGGTTTTGAAGGGTACGGGATCACTCGGCTTCCTGCAAATGTGAGGCAAAGAACTCTGACGGGATTTTGTAGCAGAGGCACTTTCGCGGCTGGTTGTTGAGGTCGCGTGCCAGTCGATTGAGCGCGTGCTGCGGTATGGCCGCGAGGCCGGTATTGCCTGGCATAAACGGCGGAAACGCGTTGGTGTTTTCCACGGCACCTTTCTGCCACGGTGCGCTGGGGTCGCACGCGTCGTCTTCGAAATGGGCCCACTGGCGACGTGGTTCTTTCATGCGCTAACAGCCGAGGGAGTTCCGGCGATCTGCTCGCGGCACGCGCAAAAGGTGTTGAACGAGACACTCAACAAGACTGATGCCAATGATGCGGGTGGCTTGGCTCAGCTCGCCGAGCAGCCGGCTTCTTCAAATCGGTTCGCGTCAAGTCGGCTGACTCTATGCTGACCCGCGCGTTGGTGGCGGCCCGTATCAGCTCCTGAACCTCTCAACCCAACTTGGCAATCAGATCCGCGGTGTCATGAAGACGTTCGGCCTTATCGTGCCCAAGGGCACAGGTCGGTACCCATCGGCCAGCGCCAGCGCATAATGAAGGCCTGACAGACAATCACTCTCAGCGCGTCATCTTCTGACGCGACGAGGTGTCCCTGTCGTGGACGTAGGTCCAGGTCATTCCGTGCAGCTGGCCGCAGCCCCCGAAGACTGCCCGCAAAACATAGGAAGACCTTTGCCTGCGAAGACCATCATGCGGCGGTCTTGTCCCGACCGCGGAGACAAACCCTGTTCCCGCAGCGCCATTTCCTTTTAATCACCGATTAGTTCGTCCAGGATTCGGATAGGAAACCAGTCGTCGTTGCCAAGGATGAGACTGGACCAGCCCCCCCGTAACGTCGCCGAAACTAGCTCGACCGCCTCGCGACTCATGGGGCCACGGTCCGATCATCACCCAAGAACACGACCCGGTACGATGCCCGCTGCCGCGCCGCGAGGTAAGCTATCACTGTCAGCATCGTTTCGAGGAGATCGGCGCGCCCGTGTACGTCGCCGACAGCAAAACGCATATATGCCTCAGGTTTTCCGGCAAAGGACCGTGAAAACATTAGGAAAAAGTTTCTCACCAGCATCACGTTCCTTCTTCATCGGAGTCCGTCTGACTGTTTTTCGGCAGTCAAGGCGACAAAGACGCGAGTAAGTAGTTATTGCGAGGCGCCAGGAATCCCAATTGCGAAAACAGCACTTTTGAGCCTAAAGCAATTGTTCAAGAGACTGTGAGAACAAATTTTATAAAAAAGGGATGAAAAATGTTGGCTCCGGTCAGGTTGTGCAACTTGCCTTAATTGGCTTCGTCACAGAGACTACCGAGCCCTCCAAGGCTATGGCGAACCGAATGGTGACCACATGTCAGCGACCTTTGTCCATCTATCAGATATCCATTTCGGCCAGGACGTTGGCAAAAGCAGCCTGTACAGACACAAAGACATAAAGGAGCGCCTGATTGAGGACGTTGGAGGCTTCTTCCACGATTTCCCAGCCGGCTCGGCGACCGGGGTCCTGCTCGCCGGGGATCTGGCCTATAAGGGCAAACGTCAAGAATACGAGGAAGCAGGCGATTGGCTGGACCGCTTGACGGCGGCGGCCGGTTGCAAGCCGCATGCCGTGCAAATCATTCCCGGCAATCACGACATCGATCGTGATATGGCCTCAAAAGGCGTGGACCTGATCCTGGATCATCTTGCGACGTCTCAAGGCGAATTGAATGACTTCCTGTTGCACGAGATCGATAGGAAGCTTCTTTTTTGCCGGTTCGGCGCATACAGCGAGTTTGCGGAGGCGTATGACTGCTCCGTGGACGAGGCTGGTGGCCCTGTCGGGGTCTGGCGCGTGCCCGTCGGACCCGGAAGAACCCTAAAGATTCTAGGACTGAACAGCGCCATCTTGTGCCGACAGACGAACGAAAAAGGCGAGCTGTTATTGGGGCCAAACCAGACCGTTATCTCGCCGCCGCGACGCGGAGAATTCCTCGCGGTGATGATCCATCATCCATTGGACTGGATCAAGGATGGCGAAGAGGCCATGAAGTACATCCAGAATCGCGCCAACGTGCTTATCAGCGGTCACGAACATTCCAACCGGTGCGGGATGGACAAGCAGGTTCTGACCATCGATGCCGGAGCTGTCATCCCGCCGATGAGCAAGGGCACCCCCCTGAAAAAAGCCAAGTTCGGTTACAGTTACAATATTATAGAATTTGCCAGTGAAGGTGCGGAAGAAGTGCTCTCCGTCACGATCCATACGCGGCGCTGGTCGGACACCGAGAAAAAGTTTGTCTCGGCCAAAGAACTGAAGAGGTTTGAACTCCCGGCAAGACCGTCGCCGCAGGAGTACTCCTTGAGGGGGCACAAGTCGGAAACGAATCTCATTGGCGACGAGATCGCGCCCATCCTCTACGATTTTTTCCGGAAACTCAAAGCACCGCAGCGTACTTCCCTGCTCAATATGTTCGGAGTACTTCCAGCCCAGCGCTCCACAAGAAACGATCGCACGGCCCTGGACGAGGCGCTTCGGACTGAGGGAGCAACTTGCATTTGCTCGATGATAGAAAAGTTGAAGCGAGGGGAGGTTGTGGGCAACTCGGGCCCGAGGGAGCGGCACATCCCCAGTCAAGCCACAGGAAGGTCGACGCGAGGCCGTCGCCGAAGCAAAAGGAAACAGTCGCCGACCAACGAGTTGATAGACGATGCCAGCGGTTAATCTCACTTGCTCGCGGGGAAAATGGACGCACTAGGTTCACAGGGAAACTTGCGCCGCGGTTAACTTCTCCGTCTATTCTACATAGGCTGCACTGGCTTGATCACCGTTGACCATGGAAGGGTTACGGTAGCGCCAGCGTCCTGTCGCGATGCCCGTTCTCCGCGAATTTGGTAACAGGCACTTAATCCTACGTTGGTAGTACTTTCGCCGCGCAAACAGAATGGAAACGCGACGATGCTCACCTACGAATTGGCAGAAGAATGCACTGCCGAATACCATCGCTCTTTTGATAGGCTGTTGAAACTGGTCCTTCGCATTGTCGAGAAGCTCGAGGCGGAGCTAAAGGAACGGAAGATCATGGCTCGTGTATCGGGCCGTGTCAAAGGACGAGAGAGCCTCCGCTCCAAGCTGCTGAAGTGGGTAGAAGAGCCTGAGAAGGCCAAGCTGTTCTCGGATCCCCGTGACGTTTTCAAACATGTCGGCGACCTCGCTGCTGTTAGGGTAATGACGTACGTCGAGCAGGACAGAGATCGCGTTGCCAGCATCGTTCGAGAAATCTTCGCCCACCGTAGTGGGAGGGAAGACTTCGAATATGAAATCAAGGAGCAAAGCCTTCGCGTGAAGTCTGACGACGCGAATTACTACCGCGCGAGCCACATGCAGATTTGCCTAAGGCAATCAGACCTGACTGGCACCAGCGAGAACCTCGGCGACGATCATTGCGAGTTGCAGATAACCAGCATGTTGGCGCATGTGTGGAATGAGATCGAACACGATATTGTTTACAAGGGCGACAAGGCGCAGCTTTCTGTCGACGAGGCGTCTGCACTGGAGTCACTGGGCCTGCTTACGAAGACCGGGGACAACATCATCGTGAACCTGATGAACGCGAACGCCCGCCGGGAAATGGAGCTTCAAAAGAAGTCGGTGAACGCGAGCAAAGAGATTGTTAGTGCGGAGGCACTTTCATCCTTTTTGGAAGAGCACTATGGAGCAAAGTTGTTTTCCCATAGTCAGCCAATCGACTACCGAAAGCATATCGAACCTTTGTTCTTAGCCCTTCGGTATCTAGGCTTATTTCATCCCAATGACATCATGGCCGCGATAACGCCTTCGGTCTTATACGAAACGAGGAAGACAGAATGGCCGCTGTTCAAAAAGTTCCTGCACAAGAACGGGCATGAAAAGCCGATGCCGAACATCAATAGCTGCGACCTGTTTCTACTTGCCCTGATTTCTCGGCATTCGGCGAAACTAGCAACCTTCCCTCGTACTGGGATGGGGCCCAGACCCCGACAACTCGCTTTCGCTCAAAGGTGGGAGACTTTTTTGAGTTCTCGCCAATAACCGACCACTTCGGTCGATCAGCGGGTTGCTGCCGCAAGATTCCAGTGAGAAATCAACCGGTGTGGTCCGCAAAACAAGCTGGCGGGAGTTCGAACTGTTTTAAGAGCAGGAGCATTCAACGTCTGAATGCTTTCTTGGCGAGGTGACGAACGCAGGGACTTGCTCCAGTTCACGCGAACCATTATCAGAAGACCATGCCCCTCCGGTTCACGTTCCGACAGCTCGAATACTTCTTGGCCGTAGGCGAAGCCGGGTCAATCGCGAAGGCGGCGGACCAGGTAAACGTATCTCCGCCTTCCATATCGGCATCGATCGTTCAGCTGGAAACGGAATTCGGCCTGCAGCTCTTCGTGCGCAAGCACTCGCAGGGTCTGTCGCTGACCCCGGGCGGCCGAGTTTTCATGAACGAGGTTGCCAAGCTGCTGGCTTCTGCGGATGCGCTGCACGATTTGGCGGGCAATATCAGTGAGAAGGTCCGGGGTCCGCTGTCCATCGGCTGCCTCATGACCTTTGCCCAACTCGTCATGTCGCCGCTTCGGAGAAAGTTCGAGAGTGCCTATCCCGAGGTGCGCGTCAGGCAGTGCGAACGCAATCAGGGTCAACTTTTCCAAATGCTTCGGCGAGGCGAAATCGACGTCGCCCTGACGTATGATCTCGAGCTGACGCAGGAAATGTCCTTCGAGTCCCTGATGAAGGTTCCAGCCTACGCCATGCTTCCCCATGGTCACAAGTTCGCAGACAAGCCTGTGATCACGACAGAGGAACTGGCGGACGAGCCGATGGTGCTTCTCGATCTGCCCTATAGCCGCGAGTATTTCCTCTCCGCTTTCCAGAACAAGGGATTGCGCCCCCATATCGCAGAAAGAACCAGCGACATCGCGATGATGCGGTCCATGGTGGGTAATGGTTTCGGCTATGGTATTGCCAATATGCGCCCGCTGAACGCCCTGTCCCCGGACGGAAAGCCGTTGGTCTTCGTCCCCCTCACCAGCGATTTCCGCGCCTTGACCATGGGGCTAGCACTGCCGGCAAGTGATCATCGTACCCAGACGATCCAGGCCTTCATCGATTGCTGCAGGCTGTTCATCAAGGACCAGGGTGTGTTCGGTGCAGAACCCCTGACAGGCTGAGGCTGTCAGGGGTTCCCGTCTCGAGCGCTCGCAGGAGCTTGTCCAGCATGGCATCGCAGGCGCTGAGCTGATCGGCCAAGACATACTCGTCAGGCTTATGGCCTTGTGCCATCGAACCGGGGCCGCAGATGACGGTCGGAACGCGAAGCTTCTCGCAGAACAGCCCAGCTTCGGTTCCAAACGCCACCTTCATCGTGTCGTTGCGGCCTATAAGCGACTTCACGAAAGCAACGGATGGACAATCAGCAGGGTTATCGAGACCTGGATAGAAATTGAACACTTCGAAAGCGACGTCGGCTTCCGGTGCCTTGGCCTTCGCCTCCGCGATGATCTTACCGGCTGCTGTCTCGAGCCGCTTCAGGATCGCTTTGGGGTATTCGGCCGCCACGTTACGGATCTCGAAGTCGATGGTGCAGAGGTTTGGCACGATGTTGAGCGCAACGCCGCCATGCATCAAGCCCGCGTGAACCGTGGTATAAGGAATATCGTATCCTTCATCGGTGGCACCATGCTCCTGCAGCCACTCCTGCTCCCGCTGCAGCGCCCGAATGAAGTCGGCGCCGAGGTGGATTGCGTTGAGGGCGAGTGGTGCGAGGGCCGAGTGCGCTTCGCGCCCCTTGAAGACAGCGCGAACGGCCATCTTGCCTTTGTGCCCGATGGCGACCTGCATGTTCGTGGGCTCACCGACAATGCAGAGAAGCGGCCGTTGCTGCCTGGCGACCAGATCGTCTATGAGGCCGTGGACGCCGACGCAGCCGATTTCCTCGTCATAGGAAAGCGCGAGTTGAAGCGGTGTGACCAAGTTTGTCTTGGAGGCCCTGATAGCCATCGCCAATAGGCAGGCGACGAAACCCTTCATGTCCGCAGTGCCGCGACCATACAATTTGCCGTCGCGCTTCGTCATCGTGAAGGGAGGAAGGCTCCAATTCTGTCCATCCACCGGAACAACATCCGTATGTCCGGAAAGCATAACCCCCGGTCGATCGGTCGGCCCTGCCGTGGCAATCAGACTGGCTTTCGAGCCGTCTGGTGATGGAACGAGACGGCTTGCGATACCATGCTGCTGCAGTAGATCAGCAACATAGCTTATCAAGGCAAGATTGGAATCGCGGCTGACGGTTGGGAATTCGACCAGGCGCTCGAGTATCGAGATACTATCCATCGGACGACGCCGCTCCGCATTTGCGCGAGGGAGACCCCGGCGGGGACGCGCCCTCTCGCTGTCTCGTCCCGCAATCACTCATCGCCGGGAACGCCGTAAGATGGCGCTTGCCGTGGATCGAGTGCGCGTTGGACATAAGCTGCCATCTGCGGCTTGTAGATCGACCAGAGACCGCACAGGGCGTCGATAGGGCAGACCTCCGTCCAGTCGCAACGCAGATCGACCACCGGCCAGCTGAGCGTGTCGACGATCTTCAGGCCGGATGAATGCACCGGCCCAGCCTCGCCGCCAGCGTCGCGACCGGCCCGCATCGCCATCAGCAAGCGGTCCCCAAGATGACCGGAGGACGAGACGAATGCTTCGACGATCGCGCGAGGAACATCCTCGTTTGCGAGCAGATTGCCTCCCGAGGCCACATTGGGACCGTTCGCCTGCGTCCAGATCCCCAAGGAGTTTGGTCCGGAGTGGATGGCTGTATTGCCGTGATGATCGATGGCCAGAACCTGGCGATATTCCAAGAAACCGCTGCGCCGCTTCATTTCATCCACAGCGGCTTCCGCCGTCAGACCTCGCTCCATAAGGTCGAGCGTAAGAGGGCCCAAAGCCGGATCGGTCACATTCTGCGAGGCGACAGCGCCGACGCCGGCGCGTGCGTGGGAGCATCGAGCGGCAACCGCGGGAGAGGAGGACGAGATGGCGACCCCAAACATCCCGGAGCCAGCACAACGCGCTACGAGGGAGAAGGTCATGGCGTCACTCCGGAATCACCGCTGTGGCATCAATTTCGACGAGCCACTCCGGGCGAGCCAGGGCTTGAACTACAAGGCCCGTCGAAACAGGGTAGACGCCTTTCAGATACTCCCCCATCGTCCGATAGACAGCCTCTCTATGCCTGACGTCGGTAATGTAGACGACCACCTTGACGAGGTGCTCCATCTTGCCGCCGGCTTCCTCTATCAGTTGCCGGATGTTCTGCATCACTTTGTGGGTCTGCTCCGCAGGATCGTGGCTGTCGATGTTCTTGGCATCAACGAGGTTCTGCGGGCACTGGCCACGTAGCCAGACGGTTCTGCCGCCTTGGGTCACGACAGCCTGGCACAGATCATTGTCGAGGTTCTGTTCTGGATAGGTGTCCTTGGTATTGAACTTCCGGATTCGGGTATGGGCCATAGTGAGCTCTCCGCAGTGGCAGTTTGACTTGGTGTCAGGCGTCTGCAGCCGCGCGCTGCATTGCTGTATGATATTCCATGTACTTCCGCTGCGTCGCGATCCGGTCCGCCAGATGTTTTGCATCATGCCAGACCCCCCAGATGAAGCTTGAACCTCTGCGGGATTGCCACGGCAGGCCGAGGAAGAAGATTCCGGGCTCGGCGGTGACGCCGCGGGAATGATGCGGGGCTCCGCGTTCATCAAAGACATCGACCTCCAGCCAACTGTAATCGGTGGCGAAACCGGTGGCCCATATAACGGCAGTAACGCCAGCCGCGCTGAGATCCAGTTCCTCAAGGGGATGGTCTATGCAGGCATGACTTCCCTCGATGGAACGAGCCTCGGACTCCTCCGGCAGGTCCAGACCGTAACGAGCGACGTAGAGATCGGCTTCATCGAGAAGGGACAGGAAGTTCGCGTCGCCGCGGGCGATGTTCTCAGCGAGGTCAAGCGCGAAGAAGAGCTTGCCGTTCTCAAATCTATCCGTTCGCCCGACTAGAGTCAGGCCTTGCGAGGCCAGCCGGCGGAAGTCTATCGTCTCGCCGCCGCGAGCACCGCTTACGGCAATGGTAACATGTTCCTGGCCCGGCCCCCTTGTCTCGGCGTCCCATTTGTTGAGCACGCCGAGCCACCAGCAGAAATCGCGTCCGCGGTAGCTTCTGGGCGGCCGGTCGTGCGGACCCACGGACAGAAATACGCGCTTGCCGGCGCGGGAAAGTTCGTCTGCAATCTGGACCCCGGAGGAGCCGGCGCCGACGACCAGGACTGCCCCATCGGGCAACTGCCCAGGATTGCGATAAGCACTGGAATGGATTTGGAGGATGTTCGTGTCCGCCGGAATGATTGGCGGGATCACGGGGATCTGGAACGGACCCGTTGCGGCGACGACGTTTTTGGCCTCTATCTGGCCGTCCGAGGTTTCGACGTGGAAGCCGATCCAGCCAGCACGCTTGCTGACCTTCCGTACTTCGACGCCACATCGTATCGGCGCATTGATCATCTCGGCATAGGCGGCGAAGTAATCGGCCACCGCTTCCTTGGCAGGAAAACTGTCCGGATGGCAGTTGGGGAATTCCATTCCGGGAAAGCGATCGTGCCAGGCGGGACCGTTTGCCACAAGGGAGTCCCAACGCGCTGAACGCCAGCGCTCTGCAATGCGACTGCGCTCCAGAACCAGGTGCGGTACTCCGCAGTTGCTCAAGTGCTCACTCATGGCCACACCTGCCTGGCCAGCTCCGACCACGAGAGTGTCCACCTTTTCAACCGACATGAATTCATCCCTTTCTGCCCCGACTTATCCGGCTTATCCGGAGGGACCGATGCTATTGCTGTAAGGGAGGCCGAACACTGCGCAAATTACGTTTTGTCGTTTCACTAGTTAGGCTGGACCTAAAGCGCCGCTGCGCCCAGCAGGTCGGCATCGGCTTTTTCGTCGTACTGGTTCGGAAATTCCGAGTTTTCAAACGGTCATCGCCGGTGCACATTTATGCATCGCTTCAAGGCGGTGCCTATTTATCGAGCGCACCGCTGGAATAGTCCGCCGCCAATGTGTTAGCTGCTGGTGAAAAATTGGTAGGAGATCGATGCTCGCGTCTGTCGCAAATCCGCTTATTACCTTCTCAGGTATCGACAAGACCTATGACGGTGAAACCTTTGTCACGCGGAACCTGAATTTCGCGATTGAGGAAGGCGAGTTCCTGTCCCTGCTTGGTCCATCGGGATCCGGAAAGACTACAACGCTGATGATGCTGGCGGGATTCGAGGCGCCCAGCGGCGGAGCGATCCTCCTTGGCGGCAGCCGATTGAACGAGACGCCTCCGCACCGCCGCAACATCGGCATGGTCTTTCAAAACTACGCGCTGTTTCCCAACATGACCGTGGCGCAAAATATTGCCTTTCCACTGGCGGTGCGCAAAGTAGGAAAATCGGAACAGCGATCGCGGGTAGAGGCTGCGCTTTCGATAATTGAGCTTGCTCATCTCGCAGATCGACGCCCCGCTCAACTGTCGGGCGGTCAGCAGCAGCGGGTGGCGCTGGCACGGGCTTTGGTGTTTGAGCCGAAACTCGTACTGATGGACGAACCTCTGGGCGCGCTCGACAAAAACCTCCGCGAGGCGATGCAGTACGAAATCAAACGCATACACAAGCGCCTCGGTGTCACCATCGTTTATGTAACTCACGATCAATCGGAGGCGCTGACGATGTCGGATCGGGTGGCCGTCTTCCACCACGGCCGAATCCAGCAGATGGCGGCACCAAAGCTAATCTATGAGGATCCTGCCAACGCTTTCGTCGCCAGCTTCATCGGCGAGAACAATGGTCTGGAAGGCCAGGTCGTCGATCTTTCTGATGATTATGCAAGCTTGACTCTAACACCAGACGTGACCATCCGAGGTCGTGCCGGCGCCGGCTTGAGCATAGGTAAGACTGCTTTTCTGGCGCTCCGGCCTGAGAACGTCTCCTTCGACGCGGATTCAGGGGAGGGCAGCAACCGGCTGACGGGCATCGTTAAAGAGGCCATTTACTGCGGCGACCATTGGAGGCTGCACCTGACAGTTGCCGGCCGAGATGGCTTTATCATGAAAGTTCCGAACCGAGCCGGGATGACCCTGCCAGTACCGGGACAACCTGCGGCGATTTCCTGGCGGCAGGACGACTGCAAGGTCGTCGCCAGCGAGAGCGCCTGAGGCCATCCATAATCCATAACCAAAAAGGGGACTTCCAATGCGTAAACTGGGCTTATCAGCGCGGGCAATGCTGCTCGCATCCAACATCCTCGCCTTCAGCCTCCCGGCGGCCGCAGAAGCGAACTTGACCGTCGTCACCTTCGGCGGGGCTTTCGAAAATGCGGTCGATAAGGCGTTTTTCGGGCCTTTCACGGCGGCCACCGGAACGCAGGTGACTAAGGAGCAATATGATGGCGGTCTAGCGAAGCTGCGCGGAATGGTGGAGTCGGGTAACACGACATGGGACGTGATCGATCTTGAGTCCAATGACGCCATTGCCGGCTGTGACGAGGGCCTGCTGCAAAAGCTTAACCCGAAGCTCCTGGGCGATACGTCTGACTTCATTCCGGGAGCTGTGCTGCCGTGTGCCGTCGCTTCCATGGTATGGTCCACGGTTTTCGCCTACGATACAAGCCGGATGGCGACTGCGCCGGCTTCGATGGCCGACTTCTTCGACACCGGAAAGTTTCCTGGCAAGCGTGGACTGCGAAAGAACCCAAAGGGCGCTTTGGAGTGGGCCTTGATCGCCGATGGCGTGGCAGTTTCGGATGTATATAAAACACTTGGGACCACCGAAGGCCTGGACAGGGCGTTCAAGAAACTTTCGACGATCAAGAGTGACATCGTATGGTGGGACGCAGGATCCCAGGCTCCCCAGCTCCTGGCGGACGGCGCCGTTGCGATGACCATGGCCTATAATGGCCGCATCAGGGTCGCACAGGTTGAGGACAAGCGTTCCTTCGCGATCGTCTGGGACGGGCAGGTCTATGACTACGAATGGTGGGCCATTCCGAAGGGCGCTAAGAAGGCATCCTCTGCCGAGCAATTCATCGAGTACGCGTCGAACCCCGAAAACATCTGGAAGCTGTCCAACTTCATTCCCTACGCTCCGCCGCGCAAGTCGGTCATGGAAAGCGTAGACAAGGCCGTGCTTTCTCACCTTCCGACGGCTTCGGACAACTTCAGAAATGCGCTCCAGCTCGACTCGGAGTTCTGGGCGGACAATTTTGACAGCATCAACAGCCGTTTCATGACGTGGCTGGCCCAGTAAGCTTGTGCTGGTGACCGCTGCGGCGGTCACCTCTTCTGTCATAGTTGAAGTTCACGTGCATTCGTTGAATGGGCTTCGTCGATCAAAGGACCGCTTGAGTGATCACAAGCACCATGGAAAATATTGCATCAACGAACGCGAGGTCTCGAGTGGCTGATTCCCGGAATGGTTATCGTGCCGCCCGCCGTCGCGAGGCCTTCCGCGCATTTCTGCTTGCGGTGCCTCTTTTGGTTTTTCTCGCGGCCACTTTCATTTTCCCGATCGGAAAGCTTCTGCTGATGAGCGTGCAGAGCGAAGAGGTTGCAAATGCTGTTCCACAAACGGCTGGCTTACTCGCCGGCTGGGACGACACCTCCAGCCTGCCGCCGGCTCCGGTCTTTCAAGCCTTGGCCGAGGACCTTCAGGCCGCTCAGGAACAGGGCGCGCTAGCCTCGGCTGCCCGCCGCCTCAACAACTACGAGCCCGGGTTCCGTTCACTTCTGTTGAAGACAGTGCGCCAGCTCCCGCTGGCGAGCGGTCTTCAGGCCGACTTGGAGCTGCCGCGCATCGACCAGCGTTGGGGGAACGTCGACACTTGGCGCAAACTGCAGCGCGCCGCGAGCCGCTACACGCCAGACTTCCTGCTGACCGCCATGGATCGGCAGGTCGGCCCCGAAGGAATTGTCGTGACTGTGGAGCCGTCGCAGCAGATGTATGTCGCTGCCTTCCTCCGTACGTTTGCAATCAGTGCATCGGTGACGCTGATCTGTCTCGTTCTCGGCTACCCCGTCGCTTATCTGCTCGCCAACCTGCCGGCGCGACAAAGCAACCTTCTGATGATCTTCGTCATCGTCCCGTTCTGGACCTCACTTCTGGTGCGGACAACGGCCTGGTACGTGCTTCTACAACCAAACGGCGTGGTCAATTCGATGCTGATTGCCAGCGGGATCATCAGCGAGCCGCTGTCGATCATGTTCAATCGGGTGGGCGTGCTAATCGGAATGACGCACATCCTGCTGCCCTTCATGATCCTTGCCAACTATGCCGTGATGCGGGGCATCTCGCCGGTATATCAGCGGGCGGCAGTATCGCTAGGGGCCCATCCGGTCCATGCCTTCCTGAAGGTCTACGTCCCGCAAACCATGCCCGGTATCGGCGCGGGCACCTTTCTCGTTTTCGTTCTGGCGCTCGGCTACTACATCACGCCCGCGCTTCTTGGGGGAGCGGGGGATGAAATGGTCAGCCAGCTTATCGCGCTACAGATGGATCGACAGCTGAACTGGGGACTCGCCGGTGCCCTGTCGGTGTATCTCGCCGTCTTTACCCTGATCATCTATGTCGGCTTCAACCGCCTGATAGGGATTGATCGGCTCCGACTCGGTTAAATGTCAGAATTTGTCAAAGCGTCAGGGAAGCATGCATGACAATGGAAACCACGACAGTGCTGTCAGAGCGCATCGCCTCGCGGGGAGTGCGTATCTTCTCAGCTGCGGTGCTGTTCTTTCTCGTCGCTCCGATCCTGGTGATCGTCCCTCTTTCATTCAACGAAAGCACATATTTTTCATACCCCATGAGCGGCGTGACGCTGAGCTGGTACGAGAGGATTTTTGCTGCTCCGGAATGGCGTCAGGCGATCATCAACAGCTTCTCGATCGGATTGACTTCCACTGCCATTGCGACGGTTCTTGGAACACTTGCTGCGATCGGCATCAGCAGACCGAGCTTCCCATTGAGAGGATTGATCGTGCCGATCCTGATAGCGCCGATGATCATTCCCGTGGTCATCATCGCAGTCAGCCTGTATCTCGTCTTTGCTCCCCTTCAGCTTACCAATACCCATCTGGGCGTGGTGCTGGCGCATGCCGCCTTGGGAACGCCTTTCGTCGTCATCACCGTTACCGCGCGGCTGATGGCGTTCGACAACAGCCTCTTGCGCGCGGCGGCCGGCCTTGGAGCCTCACCCCTCGTGGCCTTTCGACGTGTCATGTTACCCCAGATCCTGCCGGGCGTGGGGACGGGAAGCATCTTTGCCTTCGCGACCTCGTTCGATGAGGTGGTCGTGATCCTGTTTATCGGGGGCACCGAGCAACGCACTATTCCACGGCAGATGTGGGCAGGCATCCGCGATCAGATCAATCCCACGATATTGGCGATGGCGGGGCTGTTGACGATTTTCGCGATTGTCCTGTTCTTGATCATCGGCTGGCTACAGGGCAGGACCTCGGCTGCAGCACGCTGAGTGCGTTCTGCAGATTGTCAGCGGCGGCGAGGCAGCAAAGTGGCAAGCGAAAAAGCGGGCTCGCGCACGTCGTTCACGTCGGGACTAACTCCCGCGGCCAGCAGCTTTCGGCCGATCATGTAGCTGGATGGATCATTGATGGCATCAACGGCCAGGAGTTGACCGCCTCGGAAATACCAGATGGATTGTGTACCTTCCCTCTGTCCCGGCCGCACGACCACCGTGTCGTGGTCTCGGCCCAGGCCGACGATCTGCAGTTTGGTTTCGAACTGATCGGACCAGAACCAGGGGACCGGCTTATAGAGCCGCTCCTCGCCGGCAAGACAAGCGGCGGCTGTTTCTCCCTGATCATTGGCATTCTGAACCGATTCGAGGCGTGACAGGCGACCTGACAAGGGAAAAAGGGCACAGTCGCCAGCCGCCATGATGCGTGGGTCGCTCGTGCGGCAAGAGGCATTCACGATGATCCCGTTGGCAGTGTCGAGCCCCGCCGCAGAAGCGACCTCGTCGTTCGCGACGCCCCCGATACCAACGACTACGACGTCGATCTCATGTTCCGTTCCGTCCGACAGAACAGCACGCCGAACATGTTCTGGGCCGAGCAGGGCCAGCAAGGCGACACCTTCGCGAATCTCGACGCCACGGGCCCGATGAAGTGCTGCTAAATGTTCGGCCGTAGCAGCGGAAGCGACACGGCTAAGAACACGGGACGCAGCCTCGATCAGGAGAACGGACATCCCCTGTTTTCGTGCAGCTGCAGCAACTTCGAGGCCGACATAACCGCCACCGAGGACAAGCAGCCTCCGTCCGGGTTTTATTTCCGCCTTTAGGCGCTGCGCATCCTTGGCAGAGCGAAGAGTGTAGACGCCTGCAAGCTCGCCACCCAGTTCGGCCTCAAGGCGCCGGGCGCTGCTTCCTGTGCTCAGAAAGATCTGATCGTAAGCAATCCTATCGCCATTGCTGAGGGTGACCCTGCCGTCCCTCCGATCAATTTCCTCGACCCGGCGGCCAAGCCGGAGATCGATGCCTTCATACCATTGCGGCGGGCGTATTAGGAGCGCCTCGCTGGAAAACTCTTCTTCCAGCCAAGCCTTCGAGAGCGGAGGACGGCGGTACGGCAACAATGGCTCGTCGCCCACCAAAGTTATAGGGCGAGAGGGTGCAAGCATACGCAGGGTTGCTATGAAAGCGGCAGCGGCCTGCCCGGCGCCGACAATAAGGACATGGTCCCTCATGGCGCCACGTCCGGCACATAAAGTGCCAGTCCCTCAAAATCCTCCCGGACCCGGATCTGGCAACTCAAGCGACTGGTCGGCGTTCGCTCGCCCTCGACGAGGTCGAGCATTTCCTCTTCCAGCCGTCCGGGCGGGCCAAGATGTTCAGCCCAGGCCGCGTCGCTCGTAACATGGCAGGTCGCACAGGCCAAGGCGCCGCCGCACTCGCCATAGATGGTCCGAACGCCTGCCGTGACAGCAGCCGTCATCAAGTTTGTGCCGGGAGGTACGTCGGCGGTGGTTTCAGTTCCGTCTGCTTCCCGCCAGGTTATGCGCGGCATGATGATACTCCTGCATTTCGACCACGCAGTCGCCCGCATCTCCGCAGACTTCAAGCGGCAGAAAACAAAAGCGAGCTGCGCCATTCCTGACGCACCGGACATGATCTTTTTGACATTGAGATATGTTGGGCGTCCCGCCTCTTGGGCGAGGGAGCACGCCACAACGCGGTGCCGCGGGTAACGCTATTCCGCGGCCTGGGCGAGAGCGAACGAGCGGTCAAAGCCTGCCACGCGTTCTGCAATGTAATGCATGAAGTCGTAGATTGGCCGCTCGAGATAGGAAAGATGGCCGGCTCGGGCCGCGGTCGCGCTCAATCCCCGAAAGACTTTTTCCGTGCAGCCCCTGTCTTCCAGATTGACCTCGTCAAGCAGGGTTTTAAGGGAGGCGACGTACTCCTCAGCACGAGGATCCGCCATGAACTCAGGCGACAACCCGCCTCCGAACACCATCGCCACCTGACCTGCCCCTTTCGGATGAAGGGACAGGTACCAGAAATAGCCAGGGGTAAGAGTGATGAGGTGGCTCGGATAGAGCGTCAACAGGGCAGTGGTGTTCCGCCAGCGGCCTTGAAGCCGGGTATTGCTGGGATGCGCATTGCCAATTGCAAGGGACGCTTCTTTCGTGATCCAGTGATAATTGAAGCTTGGCAGGCCCGCAGGGCACTCCATTTCCTCAAGCTTGGAGAAACCACCGACTGTGTTTGCATGGCAGACCGGCAAATGATAACTCTCCATGAAATTCTCGGCGAGAACCTTCCAGTTGGTGTCCCAGACATGGGTCTCGCGGAAACACTCGACGTAATTCTCGACCTCATATTGGGCGATCATCTTCTCGACTGTGCCGAGGGTCGACGCGAGGCTTGGCCGGTCGCTATCGAGCGTAATGTAGACCCAGCCGAGCCATTCCTCGCAACGGATCGTTGGTAGAACATAGTCGTCTTTGCAGAAGCCGGTCGTCTCCGCCATGAACGGCGCGCCCCTTAGCCGGCCATCAAGGCCGTAGGTCCAGGCATGGTAGGGGCACACGATCAGACGCTTGTTGCCGGACCCTTCGAGCAAGGTGGACATGCGGTGAAGACAGACGTTTGAGAATGCCCTCAGTACATTCTCCTTGTCGCGCAGAACGACGACGGGCTGACCCGCCAGGTCGTAGGTGAGGTAGTCCCCCGGTTTTGCCAGACTGCTGGAGCGCCCGACACAGATCCATTCCTTGGCGAAAATGGTCTCGGTCTCACGAGCAAGAAAATCCTCGCTTGTATAGACGCTTGGCGGCATCGCCCGGGCATCTTCAAAAGGCCGTGCGGCGGCTTCAACCAGTTCGGCTATAGACTCGGAAAGCGTCATGTCTTCATCCTCATTGTGACGGAGATCTGCGGGCACTGGCTTGATCGGGAGATGTTGAAATGTTTGTGGCATAAGCGCAAACTCAAATATCCGAGCTTTTAACAAGGAAAAATATGGTTCGCTTCACGTTGCGTCAGTGTACTTATTTCCGGGCCGTTGCCGAACACGGCGGCATCGCCCAGGCGGCACGTGCCCTCAACATCTCGCAGCCGTCGGTGTCGCAGGCTCTGGAGAAGCTAGAGGACGTGACTGGGCTGGTTTTGTTCGACAGGCATCATGCGCGCGGACTGACCCTGACACTTCAGGGGCGGATATTCCTCAAGCATGTGACCCAGTTGGAAGACCAGGCAAGCCAGGTTGAGAGAGAGGCTGCGGGCCTTGCCGCCGAGACGGCAGGCGAAATCCGGTTGGGCATTTTCTGGACGCTCGCCCCCTTCTACGCCCCCAGCCTCATACAGAAGTTCACGAAGAAAGTGCCCGGCGTATCGATCCTTCAGCAGGAGATGTCGCTGGCTGATCTGGCGCATGCATTGCGGCAAGGGACAATCGATCTGGCGCTCACCTATGATCGAGGAGCGGAACCCGAGGGCTTGGCCTTCACCGAACTTGCCGTCTTACATCCCATGGTCGTGGTGGCGGAGGATCACCCGCTCGCAGGACGCCGTTCGATCCGCCTGGCGGAACTTGCACATGAGCCTTACGTCATGCTGGATGCACCGGGCAGCCGTACCTACTTCGAAGGCTTGCTCGCCGAAAACAGCATCGCTCCTCCGATATCGTACGTCTCCAACTCGCTGGAATCGGTTAGGAGCGCGGTGGCGGCGGGCTTTGGCTTCACGCTTCTCGTGATGCGCCCGCCCACTGACACGACCTATGACGGCAGGAGGGTGAAGACGCTCCGTATCGAAGGCAAAGTAGCCTCACTGAGGATCGTCCTAGCATCTCGGGAGGGAGCGCACCGCGGCCTCATTTTCCGCCATTTCACGCAGCATTCCGTCGAGTTCTTTGCTGGTGGTGTATGACTGTCCTGGTTGGTGACCAGGGTCTCCGGAAGTCTCACTCAGTGCAAATCAACGGAATTGCCGGTCAGCATCCTTGATCAAGCAGCAGAGCTTGGAAACGCTCGTACGAACATCTGCAAATTCATCTGCAGTGCCGTCACAGCAGACCACGAGGTTTTTGGCATCCGGACACCAATTAATAGAAAAAAGATTGTGGGGGGTCAAAGCTCCACCACGGTATCATGATAAAGCCCAGCTTTCAGGGCCTGCGTGGAGAAGAGAGTGCTCTCGCGATTGAGCGCGTGTACCAGTGGTTGGCGAGGAACCTCGGTTTTCCGAACCTCTGAACCATGTTTGTGTGCCATGGTCGACATTAAAGTCTGGAGCCTGCCTTGGGCAGTGGCATCTTTTGATTTGTGTTCGAACAGGCTCCAAAGCGACTTTGGAGTCGCATTCAGGCTGCCATGGTGGCCTACCTTGTAGAGATCGACAGCTTTGAGTTTCTCACGGATATCTTCCTGATTAAGCGCATATGACCAGTTTTCAATTTGGGCGTCCCCTGGGAAAAGAAGACTCTTCGACCCGGTTTTGAAGAGCAAGATCATGCTCGTATTATTCAGTGCCTCATCGAGAATGCGGACAATCCGAAGCATCTGGTCTGTCCGCAGTCGCTTTGCTTGATTAATCAGCCATCTTGTATCGATGGGAAATTGGTCGCGATTTTTCTGGGCGAGATATGTCGGAAACAGCGGCTTGACCTTGCCACTTTTTGCCTGCCCCAAGGCATTTGCTGCATTTGCCAGAAGGTGCCAGAATTCATCTTTGTCCCGGCTACGCTGTTTTCTGATTGTCTCGGATTGGTCCACCGTTGGTGGGCCAAGAACGTCGACAGTTACGCCTGGGAGGAGGTTCTGCAGTGCGGTTGGCTGCTGAGCATGCGCGTATTCCCGCTTCTTTCCCATCGTCATCAGGTTTTTGATCGCATCGAGGTTCGCGAGGTTGTTTTCCCCCATAAACGACAATTCGTTACGCAGATCTGCGGAGAGGTAGCGCACGCGCTTCACTTCTGACAGAACCTGAGCCGCGGCAAGCTGCATCTCGGCAAGTGAAGAGACGTGGTGCGCAGCCAGGGATGGTTCGCGGCGTCGTGGCCCTGTCGCCTCAGGCGACAGATCTGGATCTTCCGTCCAGGGTTGGAGCACGAGTTCAGGATTGAGACCGGCGATGATACTTCCTGAAGATGTCTTCTTGTTCCTTGTGGCGAATCCCGAGATATGGTCCTTATGTCGATGGGTTGCCACAACTGCAGTCAACTTGCCCTTTGAACGATCTGCAATGTCCCGTGCTATGAGATCAAGTTGATTTTTTGGCACGCCCTCAGGCAATCCGGTGGAGCCGAAGTCGATCAGTACATGGCGCTCTTCCGCGTCATATTTGAAACTAAGCAGGAAGCAGTCTCCAAAGCCTACCTGATAGGAGCGAATTGAGACCTGTCTAGGGTTCATCGCACAGTCTCCTTCACGCCGCTTCGTGAAAGATGAAGTGCCGCGAAACTGCCAGTGCGATCTTGCTGGTCGAAGTACCCTTGTTCCCAAAGATGTCTCAATCGGCGGCCCTGACGGGCGACGTCTGCCTCATCATTGAGAAGATGGTTGGCGATTTGATATTTGAGCTGTCCATATTCGTCGAAAATCAGCGTGCCGCCGCCGAGAATTCGTACCGACCGCCAACGTTCCATCTCTTCCGGAAGGGATACCTTGAAATCCTCTTCGAGTTCCTCCACTCTTAACGTTAGAACCTGGACGTATTCAGCAATCGTCTCCCGCAAGACGAAACCATCCGGCGCTATGCGGACGCTAGGGCGCACCGACTGGACTTCAATGTAGCCAATGTCCCCAATTTCCAACGATCTGCGATTTTCCCAAACGAAACGAAAGACCTCCTCGTTGTCTCGCAACATCGAGTCGAAATGCGTCCGGCTGTAAATCATTTCCTTGTTACAGCGAAGCCAACTGCCATCCGCGTCAGTGTGGGTGCTTGGCCTTATCCCAAAATCCGCAAAATTGGCGAGCAGCGCGCTTCGATAGCCGTATTTGTCGTCGGGAACGACTTCGCGGTCCACGGTGAGAAGGGCCGACAAATAATCGGCAAATGACAGATCCACGGGCGGGCAATAGTCGATTGCTCGGATTGCCATCGTTAGCAAGTGATCTGCGGCCCGAGCACCTTCTTCAACGACAAGCGAGCGATCTTTCTGTCCATCAGTAATGGTGCCGATCCGGCCTAATCTGCTAATCCAGATGTCCAGGAAGGATTTGAGCATCGCCGCAACGAGAAGTTCGCCCCGGGCATGGACCTCCAGGTAGTCCGGATCATCCATATAGTCTCTGCCAGGCTTGAGCTCGATTGAATGTCGGAGAGATTTCCCGCGAACCCCGCTGAGCTCCTGCCCCATTTCTCTGGCCAGTCCAAATAAGACTGACTGAGACAGCCGCGCTTTGGTCAGGTGTTTTTGATCGATAAGCTGATCACTTGGCTTGCCATCGAGGACAGCTGCAACCACCTCCTCGAGGGCGAAAACCGAAAGCAAGGCAACGACATCCGAGAAGCCCTCATGAAGCGCACCTTGATCCGGTGTTGAGGGCTCGAGATACCGGGCGCGCAATCCGTCTAAGATAGCATGGGTCGTTTCGTGCGCAACGACATCGTGAGATAGGCTGGTGTAAATGGTTCTGGTCGCGCCATTTTTATCGGGCCTACTTTCAAAATATCCAAAGAAGAGAGATCGATCTTCACGTGAATAAAAAGCGTTCGGTTCCGCGAAAGCATGCGGTAGAATATTGAGCTGATGGCCCTCGCAGCCCCATTTGATGCGCCTGCCGAGTGCAAACTCGAAGCGCGCTAGAATTCGCATGGCTATCGCGTATGCGTTTTGCGCATGAAATCTTGGATCTGACAGAAGTTTCGCGTCCGACGCTTTGTCGAACGGGTCAAGGTAATCGCCTTCCAGGCCGGACGGCAACTCCGCCGACGCGTAGAGCGCGTTCGCAGTCACGTCGTAGTCTACAACGACGACACGGTAGCCACGAGGGCCGGGAAGAAGCTCTTCTGCGGGAACATCGACTGATGCTCTGACGATCTTACCCTCGACAGTAACAGACGGATCTTGGGCGATGATAGACAGTTTTCGTGTACTACGAAGGCTGTGCCGTGTTCCACCTACGTTACGCATCCTCCATCTCCCCAGCGTCACTGCCTACTATGCACAAGCCCTGGAAGAAGAGCAACTATGCGGAGAGTGATCGATCAATATACATCCTGATTCGACTGAGCAGTCGGAGAACGCTAAGCCCGCTCAGGCCGCGCGAGAACGGGCTTTGGCAGCGTTGCTGTCGCCGCCTGGTACTCTCATTTTTTGCTAGTGCCCGAAGCTGAATACGTTCGTCGGCGTGCTATACTCGGCAGCCAAGAAATTACCCGAGACGAGCAACGCTGCCGCCCCCAACTGAAAAAATGCCGTTCGCCTGAATCAGCGCGGCGGATTGTTCCGATTGAGAAGCGTTGCCCGTATCATATCCGCCTTCGAAAGAGTGACGGAACCGGCAACCGTGGGTGCTGAAGGTACTCGGGCGGCATCGCGCTTTTTCAGGCTTTCAATCTTCTCCGCAGCCGCCAACCTGTCAGCTTCCGATACTGTGTCGACAGGCATTCCGCCGATGTCGTGGCGAGCTGAGCCTGGCTGCGCGACGGCCAGATGATATCTCTTTGAATGGAGATAGGCCCCGGTCGTACGGCGCAGCGTCGAGACGCTGATTTCGGGTCTCAGAAGTGGCCTGATTTCATTCCAGAGCCCCAGCGCGAATGGTCGGATTGGATCGCCAGGTTCCGCGGGCAGGATCGCAATCGATTGGATGAGGAGCGCGTTGATGGCCTGCGCTTTCAACACATCCGTCTCACGCGCCACAACCGGGCCAGATTTCTCTCTTGATGATTTGCTCATGGAAGGTTTCTCACACGTCACTTCCGGACATGTAGCAACGGATATGGGCAATGTCACGGTTGAGAACGCGTCAACTGTAAAGGCCAAGGTTCAGGGTAGGTGTTCGGCCTCCTCACAGTCGCCCAGGCGACGCGTGAAGTCGGCATCGTGGGAGTTCTCCAGCCGATGCAAGACGAGCGCGCCGAGCAGAACGTTGCGCCGACTGTCCTAGGCGCGTTCCTGTTTTCCCAGCCGCGCCTTTGAGCGTCTTCTTGCGTTCTTCCAGTTCCGCCCACCGACGCCATTTTGAGACGGACCAGAATTGTCTTAGTGTCGTCCGCCGCCCGCTCGACATCGACGAGACCAGAGGCCTTGACGAGGTGGCGCAGCCGCGGAAAGCCTTGGTTGCGTGCATCGAGGTCGGGCGCTCGCTTCGCCAGATGCCCGCCCACTTGAGTAAGATTGGCTCTGCCGTCTTCGTCGGCCGTAGCGATGACCGCCTTCGTCAGCATCGCCCCTGTCGCCATGTCGAGACCCGTCTTTCGATGCACGGGCTTCGCGGCGGCAGGTTTGACTTCCGTCGGCTTCTGGCGATAGGGAACCGTGGCTTCTTCGATCTCTTCGGGTGCTGCGTTGAGCAGATCGAAATAGACGAGATTGTCGCAAGCGGTGATGAAGGGACGAGGGGTCTTGCGCTCACCAAAGCCATAGACCGTGACACCCTGGTGCCGAATACGGGCAGCAAGCCGAGCGAAGTCGCTGTCACGCCTCGTGACACCCCGATATGTCCAAGGGGAACCGATTGAATCATTGGTGTGTCGCACGTCAAATTAGAACGCACCTTGCGCTGCGAACATTCGCACAATGTATTGAGGTGAATATGCCGTTCCGCGGTAGGGTCCGGCTATGCTGCTGAGGTCCCAGAAGGATGGTCGCCTGTTATTCTAGCTTCAGACGTTCCCATTCGGCGATTAAGGAGATGTAGTTGTCTCGGAACACAATCTCCTCATTTCCTCTTAATGGAGTGGTCTGCGGAGAGAAGAATGTCCGACGAAGAATGTCGATAATGCGCATGTCATTTGGATCGGGCTCGGTCAGAGCTTGCTGCATCGCCCACAACCCTAACCTACCCCCCTCGGCGGGAAGCGCTGGATCCTCGCTAAAATAGGGGTACACAACACGTGTATATTCGCCTCTCACACGGGCATGCAATGCATCCCGTATGCGAATGATTCCCCCAATATCTCGAAATTTCAGATTCCCGTGAACACTCTTCGGTACTATTTGGACAGGCTCGTTTGACCAACGCAGCTTCGCGCTAAGCAAGTCGATTACCCCGTCCTTCAGAAGTGGGTATAGCCGTGTAAAATTCTTGTTTGATCGTATGCGATCATCGGTCATTTCCGAAAGATCCGCGCCGCCTGCGATGTGTTTCTTTACATCGGACCAAAAAGGTTGATGGAAGTCGCCGCCTTTGCTTCTGTTTCCACCTTCTTCTTTTCTGCGGTCAAGTCGAATATCTTCTTTCAAAATCGAACGCCGCACGGACTGGGGCGCATAGAACAATTGTAGGGCCTTGCGAAGCGGAATATCCTGAACTGACATGAATGCCTCGGTGTAACAAAAAAGCGAAAACCCCTTATACACAACTTGTAATATCAATCTAAACCAATCAATGCTAGTCCAGTCCATAAGCTGGTAGTTGTTGGGCCTATAGCGAGAAAATCGAAGCTGTATGGGTCTTTGATCAACTCTTGCGCCCAGTCTGACTGAGGGGCTGACAATGTGATGCACGTGAGCGTTGCGGCCCCGGCCACGTTCTACGACTTAGCTCTCATACCATAGCCTCTCTTCATTGCCTTTCAGGGCTTCGACGAGCTTGATGTTATGGGCCAGAGCAACGTGCAACAAGTTGTTGCACAATTTGTTCATCAGGGAATGCCTCAGGAAAGGTGCGCATATGTTCGAGGTTTCGTGGCGAAAGTCCCGTCACCTCAGGGAAATTGCGCCGAAGATCCACGGCGAGCCGGATCGATGACTCGCGCTCCCCCATCCCTCGCATGTCGCCGGCTTCCGATTGTCTCGGTCGGTTGCAACTCTGCCGTTGATCGCGAAGCGGTCCCATGAAACCAAAGAAACAGGTGAAGAATGTTTCCGGAAAGATTTCCGACAACTTGACGAGAATATTTCTCGGCGGTACTCAACACTCATCGACAGGAGGATTCGCATGATTCCGGCAACCGTTCTCAAGGGCGTCCGTGACGGCGCAAATATCAAGCAGTCTGCGTTGGCTGAAAGGTTGGGGGTGAGTCCGAGCGTTGTGTCGAAGCTTGAAAAAAGCGAGCACGCCGATGAGACAATGGCTCGGCGTTACCTCGAAGCTGTTGACACAGACGACGCCCGTTCCGTACTTGCATATTATTCGCTGGTTTGGACTGTTACCAAGCGTCCTTCTTTCCAGCACCCTGACCGTGATGCCCTTTGGGAAGCTGAACAGGCACTGCAGAAGCTTGAACAGTTCGAACACAGCGAGGAATACGACACCTTGCTTTCGGTCCCCCTGGATCAGATCCGTACAAATCTCGAAACGTCTGCCGAATTCGTAGGCGAACTCGACCACTCGCTTGCATTTGTGGGCGCAGTGGGTGTCGGAAAAACGACAGCACTTTCCCTTTTGACGGACCTGACCATCGTCGGGAAAAATGGCCAGGCGCAGCCTGTGTTCCCTGCCACTGGAGGTCGCACGACTACGAGTGAAGTACAAATAAGGAAGGCTCCGGCTTATGGTATTGCTGTCGAGCCCATGTCTTCAGACGAAGTTCGCCTTCTACTGGTCGAAATGGTTCAGGCAATCGCGGAGGGTAGAGGCGGTGTTTCTAGCGAACTAGATCGCGCGATCCGTAATATGGCTGATTTGAAAAAAACGCGCGATCCTAATGATGTAAAGGCACTTCTTGATCCTATTAAAGATATGCTGGAAGCCGCTCGCGGCAATCAGGATGATGTCACTGAAGAAATATTCAATAGGATGAAGCTTAGTGAGCGTACGGAGACGCAGCTGATCATGTCGGAGACCAACGAAGATGGGCTTCGCTGGCTTTCGGAAAACATTACGAAAATCAATTTCGGCCAGCATCCCCGTTTTTCGCTTCCGCAGCGTGTTGTCGTGTTCGTACCGCCAGGGGTAGTGCGGCCTTCGAAGTACGATCTTTCGATCATCGACACAAAGGGAATACACGTAACAACAGAACGCGCTGATCTCCAACAGCTCTATAACGATCCCAGAACGCTGACGGTCCTTTGCAGCAGCTTCAATGATGCGCCCGGGTCTGATCCTTTGAAGCTGATGAAGAGCATGGTCGAGCTTGGCTCGGATGCTATCGAGCGCCAGCGCGTATTGATCCTCGTCCTGCCGCGTGGAGACGAGGCGTTGAAGGTTATCGACGATAGCGGCGAGCCAGCTGAATCAGTAGAGCAGGGATATGCATTGCGTCTGGCGCAAGTTGATACGAGTCTTGCCGAAGCCGGCGTCGCTCACGTGCCAACGGTATTCTTCAACGCGATGGACGGGTCGGCTCCAAATGCCTGGAAAGAGATCGAAGACCGTGTGGGCTCACTGAGAGCCCATCAGATCGATCGCCTGCAGCGGTTCGTTGCTCTTTCTCACGAGCTAGTCACGAACGCTGACGCCGCGCGAATCCAACAAGCGCGTGTGGCAATCGAGGGAGAAGTTCAGTCTGCGGTCAAAGCCTATCGTCAGCTGCCAACTAGCGTTCGTCCATCCCATCAGACGTTGATTGAGCAAATCAAGGCAGGCCATCCAAGTTCGATTGCAGCCGCAATCACTCGACGCGGCACCTGGCTTCATTTCGAAATTCATCACTTCATCGGCGCAGGCGTTCGCGCTGATGCGAACCGGCGTTCCAGCGACTATGTGATGAAAATCACCGGGCGACTTGAGAGCTTGCAAGAAAAGTTCAAGCCGATACCAGAAATTACCGGGCTTCTCGAGACTCTCGTTGAAGACCTCCGAGACTGGCGCCAGGAGTTCCTTCAGCGCGCGCAAACGATTGGCCGGAATACCTTCAAGCCCTACCTGGATTCGTCGGCTGAGTTCTGGTCCAACCTCGAGGCGCGTTATGGTGCTGGGCGGGGGTACCGCGATGATATCGCGGAGATGGTTCAGACTTGGTTCGAGGAAACCCCAAAGCTGTCCGAGGCGCGTGATAAGGTGGACGCCCGCCTTGCCGATGCTTGGGGTGAACTCGTCCTGCAACGCTTGCTCGACGCCACGAGCGTGGCAAACACCTAAGGCAATTTCGTGTTTTGCGACGCGGAAATCGCATCCGAAGGCCTTTATGGAAACTAAAAAGGGCCCCGAAGGGCCCCAACAGATCAGAGAGCTAGCTGTTTCTCGACCTGAGTACGTATGCGCTTGTCCAGTTCTGCAGTCCACGGCCGATTGGCTCGCTTCGCAGCTTCCTTGGCGCGCGCGCTATACATTTGGACCAAAGTCTCGACAGCTCCAGCGTGTTTTTCCTTCGCCGCGGAGAGGACTTCGCTTCGAAGCGATTTTGAAATCAAAGCGGACATCTATGATCCTTTCAATGCTTACTTGCATGGGCCTTACGAACCCGAAGCCCATCCATTCTCAACTAGAGCATGTGGGTTGGAGCGCGTCAAGCGGTAGGATGCTGCCCACAATAGGTTAACACCCGATGTCGAAACGTGTTCGACAGTCTCCGGTTCCTAAACTTTTTGAGGCCTTTGTCAACCCGGACGCGAATATTGACATTGCAACTTTATCGCTAGTGAGCTAGGCGTCGCGGCACTTGTTTTCAAGGGCGGTTCTTGCATGCCTGAAATTCGCGAACTGACAGTTGGCTTGGCCATTCAACACATGATGCCCGAGGGGACTTACCCATTTTTCGATTTGGGAGAAGCAAGCATCCCTGGCCGGACCTCAAATGAACTATTCAAAGAGCATTGGGGAGCCCCGCCAGTGTGGCCGACCGACCTCTTCGCGGTTGCCGCGCATTTGATCTACACTTCGGGATTGCTGACTTATTTCGAGCCTAACCCAGATCACCCCGACAAGTCGGGGGAATATCCACCTTGCTTCACTGTTACGAAAGAGGAACGGGATGAATGCTTTGCGGCCGGCGCTACCTGGGCAATTAAGAAATCTGTACCCGGCCTAGCCACGAAGCTATGGAAGGTGCTTGCAAAAGCCCAAAACCAAACGCTAAGAGCCTCCCTTAACACCAAGAAGGGCAGTGCGGCACCAGCATGGTGGACTGCAGCCGTAAGGCTCATTTTGATCGCGGACGAGGCATGCGTAGGGCTCGGCGCACGATCGTCTCTCGAGCATCCCGACCGTTGGATGATCGATCAGTTCGAAATCTTCAATGCTGCCCCGTTCTCCGGAAAGAAGCTGCCGGGAGCAACGGCGTACCGCGCTGAGAGACAAAGGGCCACCTTTGGCGTTTTCTCCGATCCGGATGTCGGCTGCGTTCAGCCAAAGAGCCGAATATCATCGGTCGGGTGCAATCTCCGAAACATTACTCGCAATGCAGCATACATTCCCCACGTGGGAAGCGTCCGATGCCATTGGCAGCAGCCCATAGCACAGAAGATTGGAGAGGAAGTCGACGATCTCGATGTCTTGATAATACCCCTACCGTTTGAGATGAAGGACGAATGGATCGTCCAAGACGGAAATTCGAAGCCCGAGCCGACTAGGCGGCCCAAATGGGGTAACTTTGAGATAAAGCAAGGCTGGTTGCAAGATGAGGAAGTGCTAGTCGATCTGGTCCTTGACGAGTTTAAAAAGGCGCTGACCGCTCTCAAAACTAGGAAAACGGCAGGTGCATTAAACGGTGTCGTTTTCCCGGAATATGCCCTTACTGAGCCGCTTTTCAACAAAATCTGCTCACTCCTTAAGAAAGAGGAGTCGGGTCTAGAATTCGCTATCACCGGCAGCAGCAGTAATTGCGAAGGGGAAACCGGCAACTTTGTCCTAACGGCGATGTGGCCTGTAGATAAGGCCATAGACGCCCCGGTGGACGACCGCTTTCTGCTAACCAGCAGACGCAAGCATCATCGCTGGAAGCTTTCGCCATCCCAGATTGCCACTTACGATCTGAACAATATCCTCCCTAGCGAACAGGACGGAAGTTCATGGTGGGAACGGCACACGATCGCGCAGCGAGAGATCCACTTCTTTCATTTTAGAAAAACGTCTGTCCTCACCTCGATGATTTGTGAGGACTTGGCACGCAGCGATCCGTGTCACGACATCCTAAGAGCTATCGGTCCCAATCTTCTTTTCGCCCTCCTGATGGATGGTCCGCAAATAGAGAACCGCTGGCCGGCGCGCTACGCCGCGACACTGGCGGATGACCCGGGCACCTCTGTCTTGACCGTAACCTCCATGGGCTTGATGGATCGTACCAACAGGGCGAAGCTCTTTGCTAATCCCTCTTATACGGTCGCAATGTGGCGAGACGAATCCGGCGTGACCAAGCCATTGGCCCTAAATAACGGAAGTAAATCGATCCTCCTTACCCTCAAGCCGCATGCCGTTGAGGATCAGACGATCGATGGACGAACCAACACTCGCTCTTGGTCTTGGCGCTACGACGACTTTGTCAGTTTGTGACCTGCGCATTTCCGCAATACATCCTTCCATTCGCATCTTAGTCATGCCGACACAGAGACCTGAGTTTGGCCTGCGCTCGTGGTGAAAGCTCAGAAGTTCCCTTATGTATCTTTGAGCTCGCATAAAGTATGGTTAGGAAGGGAACTTCTCGCGGTCGTGAGGCCTTCTCTGCCTTGCACATTGTTGGGCACACGGGATCTGGCAAAGAATGCTGGCGTATCGCCCGATACGATCGCCAGATTGGAACGAGGCGAGCGGCTTCGTGATTAAACTGTGGATGTCGTTCAAACTGTTTTTGAAAAAGCAGGAATGGAATTCATCTCAGAAAATGGTGCTGTTTTCCTCCGGAAATGAACGCAACCACTAGGCCTAAGCGGCTTTCGCGGATTAAGAGCTCGGCATATCGGAGAGAGAAACGACATATACTGCATATCAGCTATGCTGACCGAGTTTTCCGCGAGCGGCGGCAAACAAGATGCTTCTCGATAGGTTTGCGATCGCATGGCATTTCCGAATAAAGACGCTGATCGATTTTGCGGACGATTCGTAAGGCCCATGGTCACCATACGCACTGTCGTCGCGTCTTATTCCCGCGGGCGGCTATCTACAGCTTCCGTGAAATGCTCACCGCGTGGCCAATTTTGAAGCTTAGGATTACCGCGACAATCCTAAGATATCTTGCATATCATACTCACCGGGTGCTCTCCCCATGGAGTGCTCCCCGTTTCACCGGACAGGTCGGCTAGTTTGATTTAGCCCTGATGAACTGCCGTGGGGAAGCCATCCTGAGAGCGGAATGGGGATGGATTTCGTTGTAGTCCTCGATCCATCCGTCGATGAAACGGAGCGCCGTTTCGGCGTCCGGTAGTGCCGATATGCGGATGTAATCCCGTTTCAGAGTTTTCACGAATGCCTCGGACATGCCGTTCGACTGGGGGCTGGCCACCGGCGTGAAGCAGGGCGTCAAATTGAGCGCCTGGGCAAACAGCCTCGTGTCGCGCGCTGTATAGGCCGAACCATTGTCCGAGAGATG
>NZ_FNGR01000075.1:0-4764 GCF_900103045.1 Ensifer sp. YR511 | reverse complement strand
CGCTCACGCCATCGGCGAGCAGACGACCGGCGATCTGTTGCGGGGACCAAAGCGCCTTCAGCTGCTCGATCACCAGTTCGCGCAATTGTGGGTGCCGCACAAGCTTCCTCAAACGCTGCCGCCGCTCTTTGCGGATATCGTCAGCAACGGTCGGGAAGTAACCGCTATAGTCGGGCAGCTCGCGATCGCGGAAGGTGTTGCGCCGGATCTCACGATAAATCGTCGATCGATGACGACCAAGTTCGCGTGCCATTTCTTTGATCGGCAGTTTTCGTTCGACAAAGTGGAAGAGGCGGCGTCGATCGGCCAGATTCAGCTGCGAATAGCGTCGGGGCATGCCAAAATCTCCAAGGGGAAACCATTGAAATCATTGGCATGTCGCACTTCAAATTAGAATGTACCCGGCTACAAGTTCAGATCGCATAATCTGAATTATGGAACTGGATGTGATGTATCAAATATGCCATCTAACGCATTGATCAAAATTCACTTCCTCGCGATAGCTGATTGAATCAGCGCTCCCCATTTCGTGTATACGTCTTGCGCCGCTCGATTTCGACCGCAGCCTCGATGTGGCCATGGCAGAACCCATCGTGAGGACGCCTGAGCCACTTCGAGGCGTTGTTCGACGCCCTTGCCTACGGCTTGAGGAGACGCGAGTGGCAGCCGCTTGTTCAAGCGTCGCGAGGCAGGACAGAGAGCACGCGCGCAATGAAGGCTGCAAACTCTTCCATGTAGCCACGGAGAAACTGCTCGGTCGTTTGCACCGTCACTTCTCCGTCGTCGGAAATCAGCCCCGGAGTGAATTGAATGTAGGCTTCTGGGGCGTTCATCTGCGGTGAATTGCAAAAGCTAAGAACACTGCGCAGTCCCTGTTGCGCTACCGCGGTTCCGATCGAGCCCGGCGATGTCCCGATGACAGCCGAAGGCTTGCGTGTGAAGGAGTTCTTTCCGTAGGGGCGACTCGCCCAGTCAATGGCGTTTTTTAGGCCACCCGGGATTGAACGGTTGTATTCCGGGGTTACAAAGAGAATGGCGTCGACCCCAGCCAACTCTTCTTTGAAAGCTCTCGCGACCGGCGGAAAATCGGCATCATAGTCATGGCTATAGAGCGGGAGTTCCCTGAACGATATTTCTGTCATTTCAAGGTGTGCAGGAGCCAACCTCACCAGTGCACGGGCGAGCTTGCGATTTATGGAGTCTTTGGCGAGACTACCAATCAAGTATCCGACCTTATGCGTTTGCATAATAATTCTCCCGATACCGTGACCTGTGGCGTGGACTGCAACGACAATGTAGCGCGTCGCGCCGTGACTGTCATGTTTCCAAGTCGCTGCAAACCCGATCTCAGAACTCTCTTAACGCGCCAGTATGCCGGCAGAACTGCAGCTTTCATCGGGAGCCGGTCGCCGCGGCGATCGGCATGGTATCCGGCGGATGCGGAAGGAAGAATGGCTACCTTTGAAAGAAGAACATCGTGCAAACTATAGCAACTGAACGACTGATATTGCGCCAATGGCGCGAGGACAATTTTGAGGCCTTCGCTCGATTCTGGGGGGACCCCGTCACCACCGCCTTCGTCGGGGGTCCGATCAAGCGTGAGGATGCCTGGCGAAGGATGTTGTCGTTCATCGGTCATTGGCACTTGCGCGACTTTGGCTTTTTCGTTGTCGAGGATAGTAAAACAGGTGGAATGGCGGGCTACTGCGGAGCGCAGCTTCCTTTGGACAAGCTTGAACCTGAATTGGGATGGGGCATTTACCCCCAGTTCCAGGGGCGAGGCTATGCTACCGAGGCGATGCATGCCGTTCTCGACTTCGCAGCCAGCAAACTTGGCTGGAGGACGGCAATAAGCCTGATCACTGATGACAATTTGGCTTCCCAAGCGGTCGCGAGAAAACTTGGAGGCGCGCTTGAGCGACACGTGGATATCAGTGGCATGCGCTACGGCGTATACCGGCACGTCTTTGGAGATTCGTCGATTTAGCCGTTCAAGGGGTCCTCATCTGGTTCGGATACCTACAGCGTGGGTACGCCGGCAGCATCGCGCGTTGGCTCCGGCATTGCCGGAAGCAGGAGCAGGAGGGCCACCGACAGGAGGTGGATAGCACAGGCGACGAACGCGAGCGCCGCGAGCCCGGCTGCGATGATTGGCGCGGCGATGACGGTTCCAAGCGTGGTGATCATGAAGATGAAAAAGACGATCAGCGCCGATCCGCGCGCATTATTGGCACCCGAAGCAAGAATGCCGCGATAGAAGCCAATGGGGCCGCGAAGACCCAAGCCGATCGCCATGGGCGTAAACAATAGAGGCAACATCAGCGTATTGGTACCGCCCATGAGACCGTAGGCGAACAGCGCAAGGGCACTCAAGGCAGCCATGATGGTGCCGGTCAGGATGACGTTTTCAGCGCCAAAACGTTCGGCAATCCGGGCGGTCAGATTGGCGACGATGATGAACCCGGAAATGTTGATGACCTGCATGATGATGAAGTCGTTCAGAGAGCCGCCCATCGACGCGACGATGACTGTCGGCGCGCCGAAGACGAAGGTGAGCAGTCCGCCGAGCGTCAGGGCCTGGCTGAGCGCGTATCGCATGAAGACGCGATCCGTGAGCAGTTGCCCATAACTACCGAGCGTGTCGGAGGGTTCTTCCTCACGGGGCAGCCCAAGCACGAGTATGAGGACCGCAGCGAGCATCGTCAAAACACCCAGCAGCTCGAATGACGATTGCCATCCGAAATGCGAAAGCAGCAGCACGCCGAAGATCGGCGCAAGCGCCGGCACCAGCGATTCCACGCTGCCGAGAAACCCGATGGCGCGCACCGCCGCCTTGTCGCTGAACAGCTGCCGGATCAACCCTGGGCCAAAGACCGGAGCCGCCGCAGACGCCACGCCTTGAACGAACCTCAGCGCGATAAGTGCCGTGATATTTGGCGAGAAGGCACAGGCGAGCGAGGCGGCTGCAAATCCGGCGAGCGAAGAGAAAAGCAGCGCCTTGCGCGAAAAGTGGTCCGCCAGGCGCCCATAAAGAAGCAGGCCGAGACCGCCGCCGCCGACATAGGCGGCAAGCACCAGCTGCGCGGTCGCCCGGTCAGTGCCGAAGATTTCAGGCAATTGCGGAACGGCCGGCAAGACGAGGTCGGTCCCTGCCAGCGATAGCGTTGCACAGATGATGAGAAGTGAAAACGTGATGGCGCGACGCGAATTTGTCATTGTCCGGAGTGCTCTTGGCGGATCTATCGTGACCGATGGGATGTGAGCGCAGACGCCCTGCCCGCCGAATTTTTTGGTACGCGGTTTCGGGGCAACTGGCGGTCATGGCAGGCTAGCAGGGGCAGAACAGCTCGGACAACGAATGAAATATTCGCGTCTCAGATGGGATCGATACTGGTTACCAGGCGGCCGACGCGCCCGTCGGAAATTCCTATTCGTTCCCATCGGATGATGCTCGGGGGGATCGGCATATCGGGGTCGTCGCTGCCGCCGGTCGTGAACTGGACGGCTCCCGACCAGACCTCTTCAAACCAGCCAAGTTCTTGCAGTTGAAGCTCTCTCTCGATGATTTCCGCCGTCGCGTATCGCCATAGCGAGACGCCGAAAAAGGACGCGGCAGAGATCCGCCACTGGGCTTGCCTGGCCGGTGAGACGCTCAAAAGCGCATGGGTGTCGTCGCAAACAAGGTGAACCGGAAACGGCGCCGTTTCGATGAGCCGACGCAATGTCAGGTCTATCCCGACGCTCTCATGCCGCTCGAGCAGCGTCTCGACCCGGGCCCGGGCCTTTGCTGAAGGCTCATGCTGGCCGGCTTCCCATCGCGATAGCAGACCCTGCGACACGCCAAGATCCGCCGCCAACCTTTCCTGCTTGATCTGCCTGAGCCTGCGGAAGCGTCGAAGCCGGCATCCGAGCGGCAAAGCGCAAACCTTCAGATCAAGCTCCATACCTTCCTCGCGACAATAGCCCTCCCCCGTTGAATAGCAGGGAGGCCTGGTCGGTTGTCAACAGACACCCGACGCCACGGTCTAGCTCGATGCTGGGACAGTGGCATCTTCTGACGCTCACTTTCGCCTGACGTCGAGGCCCAACGCATCGGCGATGATGATCGCGTCCTTGAGACGGACGCTTTCCGGAGCAATAGCGATGACGTCATCCGGCCATCGGGAATGAAAGCGGTTGGTCGGCACGTTGCTCCAGGGGAGATCACGGCGTTACGGGCCGCGCCATTGTCAAAGCGCAAGCCCTTGCAATCCGAACAATCGGACAGAGCTTGGACCTGAAGGGCAGAGAGTTGGCTTGATGGAAGGAGAGCTTTCTCGACGAGGGTCGCATCGCCAACATTCTCGTGGCGGCTTGGCGACGTTCGGCGCCACTACGGCCGAAGATCAGGCGATGGCCCCCCTCATGCTTGTCAAAATCGCCTGAGCGGGCCCACCCCCTGCAGAGTTCGCTGTCGGCAGTGCAGTTACAGCGCCGCCGGAGCGGCTTCAGCGCGGTGCAACCGCGCCCGCATAAAAACCGCCGTCGCCACCATAGTAATCCTGTCTGACACTGGTCGCACCGCCGCCGGTCTGGGAGCATCCGGCAAGCGCGGAGAGTACGAGCAAGAATGTGGCAATACGCATTGAGTTTGATCCTTTCTTGGCTGTCACACACATAGTCACAGGCAAATGAATTAGCCCCCGAAAGGCCCGGACATGCTCCCCCACTTAGCTAAGTGGGTAGGAGTAATGTTGGTAATATGACTAGCAGCAATTTTAAGAT
>NZ_FNGR01000083.1:0-1907 GCF_900103045.1 Ensifer sp. YR511 | reverse complement strand
TGCGCGGCGGCAATCAAGGTGAGATTCGTATTGCCTCACCCAAGAGTGTTCCCAGAGAATAATGCCGTTGCCTCACTCGGATGTTCTCGAATGCCTCACGGGTTGTTCCGATCGTGTCCCCGCACCTGGTGCAGGTGACGGAGGTAGCGAAGCCGCTCGCGAGCGCGCCCTCAATAGCGCTGTAGCGAGCGGGCGGCTTCGCGGGCGGTCATCATGTTTTCCGGTAGGGTCGGGTTGTCGAAGGCCAACCTGGCGGTAAGAGCGCGGATGCCGATCCTGTATTGTTCGGTAACGATCTCACTGCACGACCTCTACGATTTGCGTTTGCCGCGCGGCATCGGCGAATGGCCCGAACACCAGCGCATTGGCCTGTGTACTGCGCCAGATCTTCATTCGTCGCTGCACGGTCCGAATGAGGCCGTCGGGATACACGCCGGGGTATTTGACCTGCAAGCGTTCAAGCAACTCTCGCGACGTTCGCCACGGCTCCGCCTCGAACCATTCCTCGAGTTCGGCAGTGACGGCGAGTAGAGGATCGGGCCTCCGCCGCTCTCGCTTGGCCGCTGGCTTGGAGCGGGCAGTCGGTTTCACTTCACCACCACGCCAAGCAATCCGTAAGCCAGACAGAAAGTCTTCGAGCGGTAATGCCTCGCCGTCGGTGGCGGGCGAACCATCAGGCTTGTCAGCAATTTCGACCAATCTCTCTTGTGCCAGGCGTATGTCGCGGAGCAGTCGGACCGGATCGAGCGTCAGGTACATCGCCTTGAGCCAAAGGCATGTATCCTCCGGCGTGCGTGGGTCGTCAAGCAGCCGCTGATAGGGCGTGGCGGGACGATGATAGCGCTTGATCACCTTGGCTCCGTCACGGTGCTTTTCTTTCAGTTTGAATGATGGCTGAAAGAAATTCACGAACAACCGCATTGACGAATAAAGCTTGGCCAACTCCCGAGTGGCTCGCAGCCCCTCGAAGCGTCGGTATCCAACGATCTTGCGCACGATCGCGCCATTCTTCTGCTCGACAAATGCCTGATCGTTCTTTCGGTAAGGGCGGCAACGGGTAAGTTCGATATTATCGCGCAAGCAATACTCATGAACACTCTCGTTCATGAACACACTGTCGTTGTCGGTGTCGAAGCCCAGCAGCGGGAACGGCAGCAACTTGCGCAGTTCGGCCAACGCAGTGATCAGTACCGTTTGCTCGCGAACCAGCAGCGGCGCGCATTCCGTCCAGCCCGTGGCTATATCGGTCAACACCAGCGTTTGCGAGAAGGCACCCCTCGCGTACGGGCCGGAATGAGAAACGAGATCAGCCTCGACAAAGCCAGGTGCGGGGTCATCCCAATCCGAGAAGGTTCGAACGGGAACACTACGCCGAATCGCTGTTGATCCTTTCCGGCGCCGCGGACCCGTGGCGCTCGCTTTAATCTCCTTGAGGATCCGATCAATCGTCGCTGGACTCATCGCCAAGAGTTTCTGGCGCGTCTCGCTATTCATATCGCCGTGTCCATGACGTTCCATCGCTTCGATCAGTGTTGGCAACAGGGGGTGTAGTCGCTTGCCGCAAATTCGATCCGACGCCTCCCAAACAACGACGAGCGCTGCCCGCACGTCATCGCCATAAACCCGGCGCCCTGGTCGAGGACCACCCTTCGCCGGTTCGCGTTCTCCTCGCAGCAGTCGCATCGCATGCTTGCGATGAAAGCCCGTGAGCGCCACGAACTCGTCTAACATCCTCGCCTTCTCGGCCCGCCCGCCTAACACATAGCGACAACTGATCGCCGCCACCAATTCCGCACGTGTCGCCATGCTTACCTTCCTCATCACAGCTCCCGAGGTTGATTCGTCGGGAGCAATTTAGATGAGGCAATAACCCATTCTCAGGGAGCAGTTCAGGCGAGGCAATGCGC